>DATDFH010000062.1:0-6233 GCA_036522715.1 Verrucomicrobiia bacterium | reverse complement strand
AGAGTTCTCCGCGGTATCCGACGGGAGAATGCTGACGCCTCTTTGATATTTGTTGGTCAGAGCTTCGTGACCCCGGCTGCTACTCACGGTGCGCGAGCCGCCGCCGTGGATCAGCGCGGGCAGCTTGCCGTTCGGCGAATCAATCTGGTAGCCCAGTTGCCGCAGCGCCTCGAACAGCGCCGCCTGCGGGCGTTCGTGCATCCGCGGCACTCCGTGCAGGCGATAGACGCCTTCGCCCAGGCACACCATCGCTGCGAGGAAGCGCGCCGCTGTGCCCGCGTTGCCAACGAACAATTCCAACGGCTGCTCCTCCGTTCCTCCGCGCGGCACAGTTCCAGCGAGGCCATAGACGGTGATCGTGCGGTTGCAGAACTCATCCGGGTCGGGCGCGACGTTGATCATGAAGCCCAGCTCCTGGAGGCACTCGACCATCACCTGCGTGTCCTCGCTCCAGAGCGCGCCCTTGAGCACCGTCTCGCCTTCGGCCAGCGCCGCCAGCACCAGCGCGCGGTTCGTGATGCTCTTCGACCCCGGCACGGTGATCTCAGCGCGCACCGGCGCCGACAGCGGGATGATTTCGATGAGGTCAGGAAGCGCCATTAGGTTATCAAGTTTTCAGGTTATCAGGTTATCAGGTGCCCGTTGCGGCGCGAGCACCTGATAACGTGAAAACCTGACAACCTGAAAACCAAGCCCTCATTCCGGCGACGCATTGCTCCCGTCCACCCACGCGTCGCGCCGCTGCTTGGCCACCTCGAAAAACTCCTCGACGCTCCGGGTGTCGCCATGTTCGAGCGCGTGTTGCAACTCCTGCAGGTCCTCGATGAACACGCCGAGGACACGCGCGAGTTTCTGGCGGTTGGCCAGCGCGATGTCGCGCCACATTTCGGCCGAGCCGCTGGCGATGCGCGTGGTGTCGCGAAAGCCGTTGGCGCAAAGCATCACCTGCTCCTTCGGATGCGCGGGGCTGAGGACGTAGTTGGCCAGTTCCGCGGCGACGACGTGCGGCAGATGGCTGCAACGGCTCACAAAATCGTCGTGCGCGTCGGCCGTCAGCCGCAGCGTGCGCGCGCCGAGCCGCTGCCAGAAATCCTCAACGCGGCGCAATGCCTCCGCGTTGGTGCGGGGCGTGGGCGTGAGCACGCACACCGAGCCGTTGAACAAGTCTGCGTGCGCCGCACCGGGTCCGGTCTGCTCCGAACCGGCCATCGGATGACTGCCGACGAATTGCCCTCCGGCCGCCGTGATCACCGGCTCCAGTTCCCGCAACACTGAGCCTTTTACGCTGCCCACGTCGGTGACGATCGCGCCGCGTTTGAGATGCGGCGCGGCGGCCTCAGACAGCGCGCGCATCTGCGCCAGCGGCGTGCAGAAGATGACGAGGTCCGCGTCCGTCACCGCGGCGGCGAGGTCGACCGTGGCCGCATCCACCACAGCGAGCCGCTCGCAGTCGGCGACACTGACGGCGCGGCGGACGTAGCCCTCGACGCGCGCGGCAAGTTGACGTCGCTTGAGGGCCAGCCCGATCGAGCCGCCGAGCAAACCGACGCCGATGAGGGTGACTTTGGGCCATTGCACGGGGCGGAGTGTCGGGTCTGAGGTGGCAAGTTGCAAGTTGCAGGTTGCGCAGCGCGACGGCCGCAGCTGTGGAGAAGCTACGCCTTCGCTGCTTCTCGCACGCGCTCGACAATCACATCGGTCAAGTGCGGCTCGCTGCCGATGCTCGACGCATACCACACGCGCTTGCCGTGCTTCTCGGTCGGGTTGATCCACGTCGGCTCGCCGGCTTTGAAGCGCCGCTGCACCTCGGCCTCCGGTTCACCGAGCATCACCGGAATGTCCTCGTAGGAATGCAAGCCGTCACTGATGAAGAACGGCACCATCACGATGTTCGTTGCGCGCGCAAGCCGGTAGCAATCGGCGATGCGCGGCTCCTCCTCCATGAAGACGGCGTGAACCTCGGCGAAGCGCTTCATCGGGCGGATCAACTCGACCTGGCGCTCGATGGCCTTGCGCGAGTTCTCGTTGTTGCCCGTGCCGTGGCCGGCGATGAAGAGCGCAGTGTCGGCCGGATCGGGTGGTTCTCCGCCGGGAGAGTTTCCGATGACCTCGTGCGCGCGGGCAAGGATCACCTCCGTCATGGTCGGATGCGTCCCCACCGGGCCGCAGTAGTGCAGCGTCTGCGGACCGCGGCGCTGGACGCGCGCGAAGTCCGGTTCATCATTCCCACACAACCCAAGTTCACGCGGGATGACTTGCTCGGTGAAATAGCCGTCGCTGATGAACAGCGGCACGATGAACACACGGGCCGCGAACACGCCGCGCATCACGCTGGCGATCGACGGCTCCTGTTTCCAAAAACACTCGACCACCTGCGCAAAGAGGCCGCGGCGGCGGAGTTCATCCGCGTGCTGGTAGGTGGGCGCGGCGGAATCGGCGTTGAGCGTTGAGCCGTGCCCGACAATGACGAGCGCTGCGTCGCTGAATTCGCTGATTGCCACGCGGCATCGTTAGCGCACAGACCCGCGCGCGGCAAGCGGGGCGCGCGACAGGGCAACACCTTTGTCGCCCCTCCGTGTCACGTGTAGAAATATCCCAGCTCGCGCAGCGACGCGTAATCCTTTGCCCGTTCCGTTGTGCGCCGGCCGAGGATCACATGGTCGAGCACGTCGATCTTGAGCAACTGCCCGGCGCGGATCAGGTCGCGCGTGACCTTGATGTCCGCCTCGCTCGGGGTCGGGTCGCCGCTGGGGTGGTTGTGGACGACGACGATGGCCGACGCTTTCGCCGCAATCGCCGCCTCGAACACCTCGGCCGGGCGGACCAGCAACGTGTCGCGCGTCCCGGTGGAAAGCTCCTCGACGCGGATGAGGCGGCGGCGCGTGTTGAGCAGCAGCACGCGGAAGGCTTCGGTCTGCAAGTGGCGTCCCGACTCGCGCAAGTAGTCGGCGACGCGCTCCGGAGTATCGAGCAATGGCTCCTCGCCGTGCAGTTCGGCGGCCATCTTCAGCGCGAGCGTGAACGCGGCCTTTAACGCGATGGCCTTGTCGCGCCCGACCCCGGGTTGCTTGCGCAGTTCGTCCACCGAAGCCCGCGCGAGCTGGCCGAGCGAGCCGAAACGTTTCAACAACTGCTCGGCCACCTGGAGCGCGGAGATTCCCTTGAGCCCGGTGCGCAGGAGGATGGCGATCAATTCGGCGTGCTTGAGGTTCTCGGCGCCGATCTGGAGCAGCCGCTCGCGCGGCCGTTCGTGCGCGGCCATCTCCTTGATCAGCAGGCTGGAACTCACGGCGCGGTTAAACCACGCACGCCCCGTTTCGTCGAGCACCATCCGCTCGCTTCATACTCCTACTCTTTCTCGTTCTCTTACTTTCTCATCAAAGGCGAACGCAGAGTATGAGTAAGAGTAGGAGAATGAGTATGAGCGGAGACTACTCCACCTGCTCATCCAGATCGCGCACGATGAACGCCGCGAACTCCTCGCGGAGGTGTGGCGGGATGCGCGCCTTGAACTTCGCCGCCTTGCCGTTGAAGCTGCGCTCCGTCACCTGCGCCACTGCGTGCAACCGCGCGATGACCGCGGATTTCTCGTGCGGAACCTTCAACTCCACAAAATCACGGATCGGCCGGAGCAGGCCGCCGACGTGGCCGAGCAACTCAGAGAACCCTTCGCCCGTTTTGGCCGACACACCGACGCCGTTGGGGAAGCGTTCGAGGAACTGATTCAGCCGGTCCCGCGAGTCGAACCGGTCAATCTTGTTGAAGACCATCAGTGTCGGCTTGGTCGCGGCGCCGATTTCTTCGAGCACCGAGTTCACCGCGAGAATCTGTTCCTCGACCTGCGAGTGGCTGAGATCGACGACGTGCACGAGCAGGTCGGCGTTGACCACTTCTTCGAGCGTGGCCTTGAACGACTCGACCAGACCGTGCGGCAATTTGCGGATGAAGCCGACCGTGTCGGAGAGCAGCACGTTCTGTCGCGTGGGCAGCTTCAGGCGGCGCGTGGTCGGATCGAGCGTGGCGAAGAGCTTGTCCGCCGTGAGCACCTCGGCGCCGGTGAGCGCATTGAGCAGCGTGGACTTGCCGGCGTTCGTGTAGCCGACCAGCGACGCGAGCGGCCAGAGTGTCCGTTGCCGTCCCTTGCGCTGCGTCGCGCGCTGGCGGCGGACCAGTTCGAGTTCGTCGCTGATCTTGTCGATGCGCACCTGCACTTTGCGCCGGTCGGATTCGAGCTGCGATTCGCCTTCGCCGCCGCGCATTCCGATGCCGCCCGACTGCCGTGAAAGGTGCGTCCAGAACTTCGTCAGGCGCGGCAGCAAGTGCCGGAGCTGCGCCAGCTCGATCTGCAACTTGCCCTCGCGGCTGCGCGCGCGCCGCGCGAAGATGTCGAGGATCAGCTCGGTGCGGTCGAGAATCTTGCGCTCGAAAACCTTTTCGAGATTGCGCGACTGGTTGGGCGCCAGTTCGTCGTCGAAGATGACCGTGTCCACGTCCTCCTCGCGGCAGCGCCCGGCGAATTCGTCGGCCTTGCCCCGGCCGATGAACGTGGCGGTGGCGGGCGCCACCATGCGCTGCCGGCCGCTGCCGACAACGTGCGCGCCGGCGGTGGTGGCCAGTTGGCCGAGTTCCTCCAGGGAATCATCCGTCTCCCACGCGGGCCGCGTCTTGAGTTCCACGCCGACGAGGAACGCCCGCTCCGTCTTCCGCGACTTTTCTGTCGATACGAGTGCTTTCAAATCTTGACCGGCGCCAGTCTAGCATCACCGGCTGCCAAGGCAAAGCGCCGTGATGCGTTCCGCGACGGCCTGAGTTTCCTCCACAGGAGTGACCAATAACCACTTCGCGGACAACTGCCCTCGAAACCACGTCATCTGTCGGCGGGTGAATTGCCACGTCTTGGTTTTCACAAGCGCGATGGTCCATGCGAGGTCGCGTTCGCCGCGAATATGTTCGACGATCTGCCGGTAGCCGATGGCTTGCATCGCGGTGCGGTTCTGGTCCAGGCCGCGGGCAAGCAGCGCGCGCGTCTCGTCCACCAGGCCGCGGCGAAACATCTCATCCACACGGGCGCCGATGCGGGCGCGCAGATCGGCGGGCTCGCGTTGGAGCGCAAAGATTTTCTCCGCGTTCCGCGCTCCGGGTTCCGCGTTCCACCCGGCGCGCTGCTCGGAAAACGGCCGACCCGTGAGCCGGATGACTTCGAGCGCGCGAACGACCCTGCGCGGGTTGGCGCGATCAATCTGCGCGAACGTGGCCGGGTCGCGTTGTTCCAGTTCGCGGAGCAGTTCGGCCAATGGCGTCGCTTCCAGTTCGGCGCGCAACGTTGCATCTGCGGCAGGCGATTCACCGAGACCTTCGAGGTATGCCTTGAAGTAAAGGCCGGTGCCGCCGCAGAAGATTGGAACCTTGCCGCGCGCGCGGATGTCCGCCTCCGCCCGACGCGCCAGCGTGACGAACTTGGCGGCGTCGAATGGCTCCGTAAGTTCGACCACGTCGATCAAGTAATGCGGCACACCCGCACGCTCGGCGGGCGAGGGTTTCGCGGTGCCGAGGTCCAGTCCGCGATAAACCTGCATCGAATCGACCGAGATGATTTCGCCGCCGAGCCGCTCGACCAGCGCGAGCGCCACGGCGGATTTGCCAACGGCAGTGGGCCCGGCGAGCAGGAGACGTTGCAGGGTACGGGGTGCAGGGTGCAGGTTTTCGCTGACGTGGCCCGCACTCATCTTCGACGGGCGTTACGACGGATTGGCCGGCGCGTCTGTTTGCGGCTGTTGCGGCTCGCGTTTCCACGAGAGCAGGAACAGCAGGCCCACGCCGACGCAGATGGCAGAGTCGGCGACGTTGAAGGCGGGGAAGCCCGCCTCGCGGCCACCTCGCGTCTCGACATGAAAGTAAAGGAAGTCGATTACGTGCCCTACAGTCAAACGGTCGATAAGGTTGCCAATGATACCGCCGAACATCAGCCCGAGCGCCGCCTGACCGACCCGCGTGTCACCGGCGAAATGCCTGCGCGCCAGAAACAGGACGACCAGCGCGACGGCCGAGACGATCGCCAGCGCGGTGTTGTTGCCGTGAAAGAGGCTCCACGCGGCGCCGGTGTTGCCCCAGTGCACGAATTTGAAGAAGCCGTCGATGATCACCTTCTCCTCCGCGTAACCGAGCAGGCGCAGCACAGCGTGCTTGGTCGCCTGGTCGAGCGCGACGATGCTGGCGGCGATCAGGGCGATGCG
>DATDFH010000061.1:0-7602 GCA_036522715.1 Verrucomicrobiia bacterium | reverse complement strand
GTGTTGGCGCCGGCGGGAATGATTGCGTTGGGTGCGCTGGCCGGTATCGTGCC
This sequence comes from Verrucomicrobiia bacterium, assembly GCA_036522715.1. Lineage (GTDB taxonomy): Bacteria > Verrucomicrobiota > Verrucomicrobiia > Limisphaerales > JACQFS01 > DATDFH01. The sequence continues at coordinate 7,549 of DATDFH010000061.1, read as the reverse complement.
GGCGTGGAAAGCCTATCAAACCGACGTGGCGGAAAATCTTGTTCCGGCGTCATGAGTTTGCTTCCACCCCGCTCGAGCTTGCGAAGCTTCGCTCCCGCCGTCGCGCTGTCGCTGATTGCGATGTTCGTCGGCTGCAAAAAGCCCGAAGCTCCGGCCGCGCATCATCACGACGCCCCGCACGGCGGCACGCTCGTCGAACTGGGCGAGCACGAGTTCAACCTCGAATTTGTTTACGACTTCGACGCCGAGTGCCTCAACGCGTTCATCTTCGATGCGCACGCTTCCGAGTACGTGCGGATTCCGGCGGAAAGATTCCAAGTCGTCGCGCGAATGCCGGCCGGTGATCAGCTCGCCGAGTTCACCGCCGTCGCCAACACGGCGACCGGCGAGACGGTGGGCAACACCGCGCAGTTTCGCGCCAAGGCCGACTGGCTCAAGTCCGGCGTGAAATTCGACGGCGTGCTCAAGTCGCTCGAAATCCGCGACAAGAAGTACGAGAACGTCGCCTTCAAGTTTCCGCAATTTTCGCAGTGAGTCAGGCGTCCAATTTCGCGTGCAGAAAAAGACCCAGTTCGTTTCATTGAAGGCGTTGCGCGGGGCCGCGCTCGCTTGCGCCGCATTCGCCATGTTCCTCGCCGGTTGCTCGAAGGAACAATCTTCCACTTCCGCTTCCGCTCCCGAAGTTCGCGGTGAACCCATCAAAGGCGAACCCATTCAGCCCGCGCCGGCCGTCGCCACCGTCACCGCGACTCCCGCGTCCGCGGCGCCGGCCGCCGCGCCCGCCAAAACCGCGAGCGACGAGTTCTCCGCCGTGGGCTTCGACAAGCTGGCCGGCTTCACCTACGAGATGCCCGACGAGACGAACGTGAAGACCAACGCCCCGGCCGCGCCCGCGAAGGAGCAGATTCCCGCCGACATCAAGAAGCTCAACAACCAGCGCGTGGCGTTGCAGGGCTTCATGCTGCCGTTGAAGGTCGAGGGTGGGCTGATCACCGAGCTGCTGATCATGCGCGACCAGTCGATGTGCTGCTACGGCTCGGTGCCGCGGATCAACGAGTGGGTGAGCGTGAAGATGACCAACAAGGGCGTGAAGCCGATCATGGACCAGACCGTCACGCTCTACGGCACGCTCAAGGTCGGCGAGATGTACGAGAACGGCTACCTCGTGGGCATCTACGCGATGGACGGGGAGAAGATGACCGCGCCGCTGGACCTTTGAATTTCGCAGGAGCCGACGTGAGGAGGCTCACTTCCAACTGACCCAACGTTCACTTCGTAAACTCCAACTTCTGAATCTTGGCGTCGTTGAACGTCGCGAAGTGATGAGTATAGCCGAACTTGCTCGCTCCCCTGAACATTCCTGACAGCCAAGCCAGCAAGTCACGTCGTTCCTCAAAGTCCAGCCGAACAAACGGTCCGCGGCCGCCAGATTTTTCAACGTAGGTATAGCCCTTGTTCCGCGAAACCAACAAGCCAACGTGAGCGGTTACGAACCAGAATTGCGGAAAGTGAACTTGGTGACAGAGCACGACTTCAACTCCTTTCGGGAAAGTCATGTCTTGCCGCTTCCAATTCGCGCGAAGCACTTCGAGAACTCCATCTTCCAGTTTTCGCTCGCTCGTCGACATGGGAAGCACATGCGAGCGGAAAAGAGCAGCCGTAAGCGATATCCGCGAATCGGACATGGACTGAGGGAAGGCATCCTTGGTCGCGTCTCGATACCACTCAGTGTAAGCCACCGTGAAAGCATCGCGGGCTGTTGCAGTGGGTAAAATCATGAACGCACCGTTGGTAGCTGTGTGGGGCACAAGAGTTGGTCCGAAAATCTCGTCGGGACGCAGCCGCGTACGTAGTCCATCACCCAAGATCGTTATCAGCGTGTCGAAGCAGTTGAAATCGTAGTCGTGTTCGGTGTCGCACAGCTGATGAGGCAACGCCGCCACAAGCCGCGATGCTGACTCGAACTGATAGAAGCCTCCACGCGACTGCGGAAACTTGGTGAAATCGAACGCGAATGGCATCGCGTGGTAGCTCTCAACCGCAACCTTGAATCTTACCATTGCCTCCTTCGTGCATCCGGCGTTCGTCAGAACTGCAAGCGTATCGCGCAGGGCTCCGCTCTCGCTGAGAAATGAAACGCGAATAGGCTCTGCCGTTGCCGTCAGTGGCAACAGAAGAAGTCCTGCGACAATCGTCCGGAGAGTTTTCGTGAACACTTGATGGCGCGAAGCGCACGCCCGATAAAGGTTTGAGCCTCGTCACCTCGGCTCCTACTTCACATTCGTTTTGAAAAACTTCGCGGCCTTCTCCACGAACTCCGTCGGCTCCTTCGCGAAGCCCGCGTTGTCGGTCTCAATGGCCATCACGCCGTCCCACTTCGCCTTCTTCAACTCGGCGAAGAGGCCCTTGTAGTTCGAGATGCCGGTGCCGATGTCCACGTCGAGCACCACGTCCTTGCCGCCGGCCTGCTCGACCTTCTTGTCCTTGAGGTGCAGGTCATAGACGCGGCCGTCGTATTGGCGGAAGATTTCCGCCACGTCATGGCCCGCGCCGCTCACGTGGCCGATGTCGATGCACGCGCCGATGCGGCGGTCGCGCCTGGCGAAGACGTCCTTTACCGTCTCCGGGTCGCCGTAGGCGGAGCCTTTGCCGTGGTTGTGGATGGCGAGCTTGATGTCGTATTCCTTGACCAACTCCTCGAGGTTGTCCCACTCGGCCATGTTCTTCGGCTCGACGACGATGACCTTGATGCCCATGAGCTTGGCGAACTCGAAGAGCTTGCGGTTCTTCTCCTTGTCCATCGAGGTGCCGTTGACGCCGAAGGTGTAGCAGACCAGCCCGTGCTGATCAAGCACGGCCTTCTTTTTGAGGTTGTCCTCCGCCGGCGCGCCGGGGTCGATGTGCTTGCCGATCATCTGGAGGTATTTGATGTGGTGCTTCACCGCAAAGTCCACGACCTGCTCGAAGGTCATGTTGCGGCAGGTCCACGTCTGAAGTCCGAGTTTCGGCTCCGCCTGCGCGGCGGCGACGAAAACGATGAGGGCGAGGAACGAAAGGATTCGGGAGAAGGATTTCATGGCCGTGGATTCAACGGCAAAACGGCGCGGGAGTAAACCGGAAATCGGAAGCCGCGAGGCCCGAACACCCGAAACGCCGTTGCGGCTTCGCAGTTCTTCGCCGCCGCACTGGACTTCACCCGCCGACGCGCTACGCTCGCCTGACGCGATACGACTCCGCGAAGCAGTCGTGAATGCCGCATGATCATCCGCATCACCATCACCACCGACAGCCGGAAAGAGGTGCGCGAGTTCCGGCAGACGGAAGTCTTCATCGGGCGGAAGAACCGCCACGCTCGCACCGACCTCGATCTCGCGCCCGATCCCGCCGTCTCGCGCACGCACGCACGCGTGTGGTTCGATGACGGCCGGCATTGGATTGAAGACCTCCAGAGCCGGCATGGCACCTACGTCAACGGCGTGCGCATCAACTACGCCCGCCAGCTCTATCCCGGCGACGCGATCCGGATCGGCAGCACCGAACTTTGCGTCGAGGTGCCGGTCGCCCGCTCCCCGCGGGAGGCGCCGGAGCGTTCCGAGGTGAAGGTGGAGCACGCGCTGGATGCGGAGGACGCCGCACGCGATTCAATGCCGGGTTCGGACGCGCGCACGCGCGAAAAAATGGCGCTGCTGATGGAATTGCCTGCGTTGTTCAATGCGCAGCGGGATTCCGCGACGCTGTTGCAAACCGTCGTCGAGCGCGTCGTGAAAGTGATCCCCGGCGCGATCCACGGCGCGGTGCTGCTGTGCGATTGGGAGAGCGATTCGCTCGTGCTCAAGGCGAGCTGGCCAAAGGAGCCCTTCGTCAGCCAGACGCTCGCCCGACGCGCGCTCAAGGAAGGTCGCGCGTTCATCTGGTCGCGCCTGCGCGACGGCAACGCCAGCGAAAGCATCGGCCGCGCCGGGCTGCGCACCGGCATGTACGCGCCGATGCTGTGGAAGGATTCGCCGCTGGGCGTGCTGTGCGTGGACAATCCCGACCGCGACGCGGTGTTCCAAAAAGACGACCTGCAATTGCTGCTCGCGGTCGCGGGTTACGCGGCGACGGCCATTGGGGCGCGGTAGGAACGGATCTTACTTCGCCGTGTATCCGCCATCCACGGGAAGGTTCGCACCGGTCACATACTTCGCCGCGTCGCTGAGGAGGAAGATCACCGCACCGCCGAGGTCGCGCTCGTCCGCCATCCGGCCGAGCATCGTGTGCTCGTTGTAGCGCGTGAGGAACGGCTCGGGCTGGTGATTGAAGAAACCGCCGGGCGCGAGGCAGTTCACACGGACGTTGTGCCGACCGAAGACGCCGGCGTAGTAGCGCGTGAGATTTTCCATGCCGCCCTTGTGGAAAAAATAATCCGGCGGCGGCGTGCCCATGTTCGTGCCCGCGTAGAGTTCGAGCGTCGGGCCAATCATCCCCTGGATGGAGCCGATGTTGACGATGCTGCCGGACTCGCGCGCGCACATCGCCTCGCCGAACGCGCGCGTGACGAGGAACAGCCCGGTGGCGTTGACCCGCATGGATTCCTCCCACGCACTCAGCGGCGCATCGGGCGACTTCATCGGGCGCGCGACAGAATTGTTCACGAGACCGTCCACGTGGCCGAATTTCGCCAGCACCCGGTCGCGCAGCGCGAGCACGGACTTCTCATCCGCCTGGTCGAGTTGCTCCGCGTGAACCGCGAAGCCGCGCGCGGTTTCTTCCGCGGCGACCTTCTGCAACTTCTCCACGTTGCGCGACGCAATGACGAGTGTGGCGCCGGTCTCGGCGAGCATTGCCGCGAGTCCGCGTCCGTAAAGTCCCGCGCCGCCCGTCAGCACAATCACCTTCCCGCGCAGGCTGAACATTTCGAGCGCGCTCATGAACTCAGCGATAGACGGAGGCGACCTTTGCGACCGGCCCTTTCGCGAACTCCGCGACCTTCGTCCGGAAATAATCCCCAAGGCCGATGACATCCGCGCCGAGGTTGAAGACGTTGTAGCCCTCCGCCGCCTGTTCCTCCCACGGCGCGATCAGGCCGGGGGTCATCGCAAACTTTCCGTTCGCCCGCGCCACGGCGGCGACGCGTTTGCGCGCAGCCGTGGTTTCGGGCGAGTTGACCTGCCCCGCCTTGCCGATGAGATGGCTGAAGTCGCCTGCGCCGAAGAGCAGACCATTGAAACCCGGCACCGCGGCGATCTGCTCGACATTCGCGAGCGCTTCGGGCGACTCGATCTGGAGGATCAGGAACTGTTCGGCGTTGCACTGCACCACGTAATCGGCGGTGGAGATCAGGCAGAACTTCCCGTCGATGTTGCCGCCGTCGATCGGCCGCCGGCCCTGCGGCTGGAAGCGCGTCATTTCGACGATGCGCCGCGCTTCATCCGCCGTCGTGACGTGCGGGACCATGATGCCCGTCGCGCCCGCCTCGAAGGGCTTGATGTAATCGCTGTAGCTCCCCTTGGCCACGCGCACGATGCAATCCATGTCGTGGACCCGAGCCGCGCGGATCATGTTCTCGACGTTGAGCCAGTCGTTGGGCACGTGCTCGTTGCAGAGCCACACGGCGTCGGCACCGCTTAGACCGGCCAGCTCGACCACGCGCGCGTCGGCGAGGTTCATCTTAAGCGTCACCGGAATCTGGCCGGCGCGAATTTTTTCCAGGAGGCGGCTGGGGCGAACTTGCATTGAAGAGAGCGTAGGGAAACGGGTTTAAAAGTTCCAAGTTCAATCCTTCGGCGCTTCCCAGATCGCCACGCCCATGTGGTAACGCTCGTGGTTCTCCACGCCCTTTGCGTAATACGCGGTCACGACCTTGCCGTCGGCGCGCTGGACGCTGCTTGGATAGCCGCAATCGGTGTTGAGCGTGCGCGCCAGGCGCAACGGCTCGCTCCACGTCTGCCCCTCGTCGCGGCTCAATTTCGCCTGTACTCCGAACTGATCCTTCACACGGTTTCCGTAGGTCAGGAGCAGGCGGCCGTCCTTGAGTCGCGCGAGGTGGGCGTTGATTTCGTTGCGCCCGGTCACACGCTGCGGGCCTTGCCACGTCGCGCCGTCGTCGTCGGAACGGAACAATTCCACGGCGTCGATGCGCGCCGCGGCCAGCCAGCGTTTGCCGCCAAGGTGGAATAGCACCGTCTCGTTGTGCTTGATCCCGATGACCGACGTGGGGCGCCACGTCTTGCCGTCGTCGTCGCTGCGGAAATGCCACGACCGATAACTCTTCGTCTTTGAGCTTTTGGTCGGGTCGGTGAATTCGCCAGCGTAACAAGAAGTGTGCAGCGCACCGCCGTCGCCGACGAAGATCGGGCCGAACGGGATGAACTCGCTCCAACCCTTTTCCGGCGCGACGAATTCCTTGTGCTGCGTCCATGTGCGCCCGCCGTCGGCGGAGCGGCAGACCCAATTGCGCAGGATGTCGTCGCGGTAAGGCGCCTGCTTCGGCCGTTGGGGTTGCTTCTCGTTGGTCCAACCGGAGCAGAGCACAAGCAGGTCGCCGTTCTTCGCGAGGCCGGCGGCGTGATTCATCCGGATGGTGTTCGGTTCGTGTTGGGTGGGCGTGCCCGCCTTGCGCCAAAGCTCGCCGTCCGTGCTCGCCCAGCATTCCACGTCGCCCTCAAGCAAGCCGTGCGCTGGCTGATTGTGGACTGTAACAATGATGGTGCCGTCGCGGAGCACCGTGAGTTGCGGCCATGCGCAGACGTTGTCGATGGCGACGAATCGCCGTATCGCTGGTGGCACCGCAGGCTCCGCGGCCAGCGTGCTCATCGCGATGAGTGATGCTACAAGCAAGGCGGCGCGGAATGTTGAGTTCATCTTTGGTTCTTCAAGTGGCTTGGTTCATCAGTTGCAACACGCCTCCGTCGAGGTCGTCGTAAATTTCGCGCAGCTTCACCACGCGCCCGCCGGCTTCGCGGCTGCGGATGCCTGCGATGATGATGGCCATCAACTCGACGGTCTGGCTGAACGGCAGCGGCGGTTGGCCTGTGCGCAGCAACTCGATGAAGGCCAGGAGTTGCGCGCGGAAGGCGGTGTAGGTGTTGGAGAGTTTGAGCGCCAGCTCGCCCTTCGTCCCATAAACGTGCACTGCGCCGAAGCTGCCGTAAGCGTCGTGAATCGCGGCGAGCGCCACCTGCACGCCGCTGCGGTGCGTGAGGTGGACGATGTCAGAACCGGCTTGATGATTCGTTTGCGCACTGATGAAGCCCGGACCGAGCACCGGATAAACCGCTTCGAGCGCGTGAATGCCATAACGCTCCCACGTCTTCGCCGTGAAGCTGGTGATCCAACGCAAGTCGCCGAGTTGCTCGCGGCGTTCGGCCACCTGCCGCATCTCGGGCATGTAACGCATGCCGCTGGTCGAGAGAATGGTTTTGCCGGCGAGATGCCAGCGGAGGAATTGATTGAGGTCGGCGACATTCGTGGCCATTGGCTTGTCCACGAAGATCGGCAGGCCCGCTTCGATGAATGGCCGTGCGCGGCGGATGTGGTCCTCGCCATCGTCGGTCGCGATGATCGCCGC
>DATDFH010000060.1:0-10214 GCA_036522715.1 Verrucomicrobiia bacterium | reverse complement strand
GGCGACGAGCCGACGGGCGGGCGGGCCGGGCGCGAGTTCCGGGGATCAAGGCCAGACGTTTCTCGACAAGGCATTTGGGCCGGCGCAAGGTGCCCGCGATGAAAACGAGTTTGGCCACGGAACTGAAGCCGAAGACTGGTTGGGGAAAAACCACATGAAGCCAAAGGGACTACGGGAAACAACGATCTTGATGGCCGTTTGCAATCCGTTTGGATACGCATTCTTGGAGCCGTCTCGCGGAGTGTTGGTGCTGCAAATATCGGTGGCGACGCTGGTCGTCGCCATCTCATACCTTGTGCTTTGGCATTACTGGAAAGGACGGAACTGGGCGCGCATTCTGGTTCTCATCACCTCCGGCGTGGCTCTGCTAAACCTTCTTGCCTTTTCGACGTCATCTTCGCTCCAGAGGGGTGTTATCTTCGCAGAAGCCCTTCTGGGCGCTTATCTGTTCGTCTGGCTCAACAGGCGCCAGGTTCGAGAATTCTTCAGGCACGGGATCCAGCCGACGGTTTGACCCCAACCACCTCGCTCCAGCCAACAGCCGCCGGCCCTTCCGGTTTCGGAGGCGCTGGAGATTCGCAGCTCATTGGCTTCGTCGAAGCTTGGCCCCGCGGTGGCTGTGGCTGAGCGAGAGCGTTCAGCTCACCACCCCGCGCTTCTTCAACATCGCCTCCATCGCGCGGTCCATCAGCACGTCGGCCAGCGGCTTGGTGATTTCGTCGAGCGCAGCGTGCGCGGCCTTCAACGAGTTGACGTCGCCGACTTTCGTTTGCGGGTCCTCGGCGTCGAGCGCGCGGCGGACCGCGAGCACGGCGTCGTCCAGTTGCACGCGATAGGCGGGATCAATCTCCGCGTTGAGCGTGGCGAGCGCATTCGCCGTGGCCTGCAAGGTTTCCTGCGCGCGCAGTTTCGCCTCGACCCACCGCCGCGCCGCCAGGTCCGCGAAGGCGTGCTCGACGGATTCCTCGACCATGCGCTGGACCTTGGCGTCGTCCACGTCCACCGCCGACTTCATCTTGACGATCTTCTGGTGGCCGCTCTTGAGGTCGCGCGCGAGGACGTGGAGGATGCCGTTGGCGTCGATCTCGAATTGCACGCCCACGCGCGGGACGCCCTTGGGCGCGCGCTCGAAATCGAGCGTGAACTGGCCGAGGCGCCAGTTGTCCTTCGCCCGCTCGCGCTCGCCCTGGAGGACGTGGATGAGCACCTCCTTCTGGTTGTCCACGGCGGTGGTGAAGACCTCTCCGGCCTTGATCGGGATGGTGGAGTTGCGCGGGATGATCACGTTCATCAATCCGCCGAAGGTTTCGAGGCCGAGCGAAAGCGGCGTCACGTCCAGCAGCAGCACGTTGCGGAAGCCGCCCGCGAGAATCTCCGCCTGGATCGCCGCGCCCAGAGCAACGGCCTCGTCGGGGTTCACCGTGGTGTTCAACCGCGGCCCTTTCGGCCGGTGGTGCTCGGTGCCGAGGCGCACATCGCCACGCACCTCGTCAAACTCCGCGCAACCGAACAGCTCGCCAACGAACCGGCGCACCAGCGGCATCCGCGTCTGTCCCCCGACGAGAATCACCTGGTCGAGGTCTTCGGGCTGCAACTTCGCGTCGGCCAGCGAACGGACGCAATGCTCGCGGGTGCGCGCGATGAGGTCGCGGGTCAAGTCCTCCAACTGTTCGCGGGTGAAGCGCAGCTCGAAGCTGAACTCGGGCGTCAGGAACGGCAGCGTCACCGTGACCTCGGTCTCCGTCGAGAGCGCAATCTTCGCGTGCTCGGCCGCCTCGCGCACGCGCGCGAGCAGGGCGACGTCCTCGGTAATGTTCGGTCCACCAACGGCGCGGATTTGTTCGGCGAGGAATTGCACGACGCGTTTGTCGAGGTCGTCGCCACCAAGGCGCGTGTTGCCATGAGTGGCAAGCACCTGGAAAACGCCCTCGTTCAATTCAAGGATCGAGAGATCGAAAGTCCCGCCGCCAAGATCGAAGACGGCGATCTTCGACTTGTCGCCCAAACGGTCGAGGCCGTAAGCAAGCGCGGCGGCGGTGGGTTCGTTGATGATGCGCTCGACGGTGAACCCGGCGACTTCACCGGCCTGCTTGGTGGCGTTGCGCTGCGCGTCGTTGAAATACGCGGGCACAGTGATGACCGCGCGCGTGACGGGTTCGCCGAGAGCGCGCTCGGCGTCGGCCTTCAACTTCTTCAACACCTCCGCCGAGATGCGCTCCGGCGTGTAATGGCGGTCGTGAATGTCGATCTGCACCGGCCCATTGCCGATGCCGCGCAACGGATACGTGACGATCATCTCCTCCTGCGCGATCTCGGAGGCGCGCCGGCCCATGAAGCGCTTGACCGAATAGACCGTCTCGCGCGGCTTGAGCACGCGCACGCGGTTCGCCGAGTGGCCGATCAACGGCGGCGCATCACCACTGGGAAAATGCACGACACTCGGCGTGAGCCGTTGCCCTTCGGAGTCGGCGATGACGTAGGGAATGCCCGAATCGACTGCCGCGACCAGCGAATTGGTCGTGCCGAGGTCGATGCCAACGATCTTGCCCACGGCGCGCAGCGTGACACGAGTTGCCCGGCGGAAAAACCTTTTTGCGCAGCGACGCGTCGCGGCTTGACGAATCAATGGCGGGCGGGCAGACACGGCGCATGAATCACCTGATCGCGCGTTGCGCCGTCGTCTTTTTCGCCACCGTTTCGCTTCACGCCGCAACGGTTCCAACCAAGCTCGCCATCGCCGCCGGCGATTTCGACCGGCGCACCACGGTCGTCACGTTGCAATGGCCGGAGGCGAAAGAAGCAACTCTCCAACTTGTCGGCGCGAAGAACGAAACGGCCGTGCTCCAGGTCGAGCCGTCCGGTCGTGCCACATTCATCGAACGCGAGCTCGCGAAGGGCGCGAGCAAGACGTATCAAGTGAGGCCACTTGCCCCGGAGAAGGTAAGCAAGGTCACGCTCACGCAGGCTGCCTCCAACGTCCGCGCCGCCTACGCCAACCGCACGATTCTCCAATATCAGACGACGCCCAGCGCGGTGCCCGAGGGCGTGTCGGCGCATTACGGCCACGGTGCGTATCTGCATCCGGTGTTCAGCCCGACGGGCAAACTCGTCACCGCCGATTACCCGCCAGACCATCGGCATCAACGCGGCATCTTTTTCGGCTGGACGAAGACGGAGTTCGAGGGCCGGCACCCGGATTACTGGAACATGGGCAAGGGCGAGGACGGCAAGTTCACCGGCGAGGTGCGTTTCGACAGCGTGGAACGAACCTGGAGCGGCGCGGTTCACGGCGGCTTGGTGAGCCACCACCGTTGGCTCGACCATACGAGCGGCGCGGAAAAGGATGTGTTGCGAGAAACGTGGGAACTCACGGTGTTTCGTCCGACCGGCGGTGCGCAAGCCCTTCACGTTTTCGACCTGACTTCGACGCAGAACTGCGCCGGCGACGCGCCGCTCAAGCTGCCCATGTATCATTACGGCGGCCTCGGCGTGCGCGGCAGCGCGGTGTGGGATCCCGTGGACAAGGTCTCGATGCTCACCTCCGAAGGCCACGATCGCAAAGCCGGCGACGCGAAGAAGGCCAAATGGGTCTGGCTCGGCGGTGAAGTGGACGGCGGGCCGACGGGCATTGCGGTCCTGATTCACCCGGACAATTTTCGCTTCCCGCAACCGCTGCGGCTGAATCCGAAAAACCCGCAGCTCTGCGTCGCGCCCTCGCAGGACGGCGATTGGGAAATCGCGCCGGGCAAGCCGTACGTTTCGCGCTATCGCTTCGCGATCTTCGATGGGAAGCCGGACGCCGCGGAGTTGGAGCGGTTGTGGAATGATTACGCGAAGCCACCGGCGGTGACGGTCAAGTAAGACGGGGCGACGACGCCTGCGTCACTGCGGCTTGTATTCCGACTTCGCGCGCGGGAGCCACCCTTGGATTTGTTTGATGCGCGTCTCGTCCAGCGGATGCGTGCGGAAAAACTCCAGCCCCTGCCCGCCGCCGTGCTGGCGGTTGTATTCCGCGAAGCGCTGCCAAAACCCCACTGCCGCCTCCGGATCGTAGCCCGCGCGCGCCATGTAGATCAGCCCGATCTGGTCGGCCTCGGATTCCTGCCCGCGGCTGTGCGGCAATTCCCGGCCATACTTGGCGCCGACGCTATAGGCCGTGAGTGCAGCAGCCTTCCAGCGCGGGTCCGAATCTTCCACCGCCGCACCCAACGCGCTGCCGCCCACTTGCATCAGGAGCGACTCGCTCATCCGCTCCGCGCCGTGTCGCGCGACGGCGTGGGCGATCTCGTGGCCGAGCACCGTGGCCAGCCCGGCGTCATCCTTCGCGACGGACAGCAGCCCGGTATAGACGCCGACCTTGCCGCCCGGCAGGCAAAAGGCGTTGGCCTCCTTGCTTTCGAACAGGACGAACTCCCATTGCGCGCTCGGCAACTGCGCCACCGCAGCGATGCGCCTGCCGACGCGCTGTAACATTGCGTTGGCCGCGGGGTCGTGGCTGATCGGCGTTCCCTTCTTCACCTCGCCGAACGCGGAGAGGCCGAGTTTCACTTCCTCTCCGGCGGAAATCAAATTGAGCTGACGCCGGCCGGTTTCGGGGACCGTGGCACAGCCCACCAACAGGCCCGCCGCGAGCAGCATCGTCGCGGTGAAAATCTCCTGCGTAATGTTTCGCACGGGCGGATAGAACCAACGCATGCCGCATCGAACAAGTCGATAATCCACTGGGACGCGACGCTCGCGGCGCCTCCGCTCACTTCGCCTGCGGATGCCGATGCAGCGTGCGCGCCGCCAGCCAGAACGCCACGGCGATCAACCCCGCGCCCATAAAGAACGACGCGCCCGGCAGCACCGTCCACGCGCCGGGGCTGATGAAGTAGCCGAACAATCCGGTGCCCAACAGCGGCGCAATGATCCCGGCCACGCTGCGCAAACTCGCCAGCGCACCTTGCACGCCGCCCTGTTCGTTCGCCGGCACGTGACACGAGATCAACCCTTGCACCGCCGGCCCGGCGATGAACCCAAGCGATCCGAACACGAGCAGCGCGTAAATCATCCAGCCGCGGGTCGCCAGACCGTAGCCGAGCATCGTCACGCCGCTGATCAGAAAGCCGACGCGCATCGAGCGCGCCTCACCCAGCGCGGGAATGATCCGCCGCGCCAGCCCGCCCTGGATGACCGCCGCGGTGACGCCGACGACCGCGAGGGACAGGCCCACCTGCGTGCTGCTCCAGCCGTAGCGATAACTCGTGTAGAGCACCCACACGCTGTGCAGCGCGAACTGCGCGACATTGAACAGGAAAAAGCTTTCCGCCAGCCCGCGCACCACCGGCCAGCGTCCGAGTCCGACGAACGAGCTGACCGGATTTGAACCCGCCCACGAGAACGAGCGACGGTTTTCCGGCGCGAGCGATTCAGGCAGCACGAAAAATCCGTAGAGCCAGTTGAGCAAGGTCATTCCCGCCGCGACGAGGAACGGCAGGCGCACGTCCGCGCTGCCCAGCAAGCCGCCCAATGCCGGCCCGGCGACGAAGCCGAGGCCGAACGCCGCGCCGATCACGCCGAAGTTCGCCGCGCGTTTCTCCGGCGGGCTGATGTCGGCGATGTAAGCGGTGGCCGCGCTGACGTTCGCGCCCGTGATGCCCGAGATCACGCGACCGAGAAACAGCCACGAGAGCGACGGCGCCCACCACAGCAGCAGGTAATCGAGTCCCGATCCGAAGAGCGAGCCGAGGATCACCGGACGCCTGCCAAAGCGGTCCGACAAACTGCCCAGCGCCGGCGAGAAGAGAAATTGCATCAGCGAATAAACCGCGCCGAGCACACCGACCGCGCGCGCCGCGTGCGACGTGTCGCCGCCGACGAGTTGCTCCACCAATCGCGGCAGCACCGGGATGATCAAGCCGATGCCCAGCACATCGAGGAAGAACGTGACGAAGATGAACATCAGCGCCGGGCGGCGTCCGCCGGTGGGCGGAGTTGGACCTTCGACAGTGGCGGCGGTGGGAGCCGGATTCATCTTGCGTAATGCGGGCGCGAGATTTCCCGGTCAAAGTTCAAGGTTCAAGGTTCAAAGTTCTTCGACGGAGCGCGCCTGCAAAACTCCTTTCCGCTTCCGCGTGTTGCCGGTAGCTTGGCCGTGCGTTTCGAGCATGAAAGTCAACCTCGCCTACGGCCAGAGCCATCTGACAGTCGATCTGCCCGATGATCGCACGACGATGATCGAGCCATCGCACCGGCCGGGACTCGCGGACGAGAAGGGCGCGGTGCTCGCGGCATTGGGCCAGCCCATCGCCGCCAAGCCGCTGCGCGAATGGATCACACCCGGCGCCAAAGTTTGCATCGTCTTCACCGACAGCACGCGCGCCACGCCGAACGAACGAATCATCCCGTGGCTGCTCGAACTTCTCGGCCCGCTGGTGCCGCGCGAGAACATCACGCTGCTCAACTCCACTGGCACGCACCGCGCCAACACGCGCGCCGAGTTGGAGAAGTTGCTCACGCCCGAAGTCGTGGCGAATTTCCGCGTGCTCAATCACGACTGCGAGCACGACGCCGACATGGCGCAGTTCGGCGTGACGAAGGACGGCTCACCCGCGCTGATCAACCGTCACCTCGCGCACGCCGACGTGCGGATCATCACCGGGTTCATCGAGCCACATTTCTTCGCCGGGTTCAGCGGCGGGCCAAAAGGGATCATGCCCGGCGTCGCGGGCCTCAAGACCGTGATGAGCAACCACGGCGAGCGCAACATCGGCGATCCCAAATCCACTTTCGGTGTCACCATCGGCAATCCGATCTGGGAGGAGATGCGCGACATCGCGTTGCGCGTCGGGCCGAGCTTCCTGCTCAACGTTACGCTCAACGAATCGCGCCAGATCACCGGTGTCTTTGCGGGCGACCTGCTCGAAGCCCACCGCGTCGGCTGTGAGTTCGTCCGCAAGTCCGCGATGCAGAAGGTGAAGTCGCCTTTTGAGATCGTGGTGACGACCAACAGCGGCTTCCCGCTCGACCAGAATCTTTACCAGGGCGTCAAGGGCATGAGCGCCGGCGCGCGCATCCTCCAGGACAACGGCCTCCTGCTGCTCGCGTGCGAATGCTCGCAGGGTGTGCCGTCGAAGAGTCCTCTGGACCAACTTCTTCGCAGCGCGCGCAGCCCGGAGGAAATTCTCACCATGCTCGCCACGCCCGGCTTTGTGCGGCCCGAGCAATGGCAGGCGCAAATCCAGGCGCTCATCCAGCGCCGCGCCCGTGTGGAGATTCTCAGCTCGCTCCCCGACGACGTCGTCCACGCCTGCCACCTCACGCCGTGCAAGAACATCGGCGCTCGTGTGCTGGCCGAGTTGAAGCGCCTCGGCCCAAACGCGCGCGTGGCCGTGCTGCCGCAAGGGCCGCTGACGATTCCGTATCTAGCGTGAAGCTTGGACAGGTGAATGATTTCGTCCGCTCCCACCGGACCCAATGCGGTAAATCAAACGGGCGGATCCTCACCGCGTCGAAGCGGGCTGAAGCCCGCGCTCCACTAATCACGGGATGTGTTCCCGGCAGCGGGCGAAGGGAGGAGTCCCGATTCATCCTTGGATTCAGCCAGCTTTTCCATCGGCTTCGCCGGCTTGCTGTCGGAACCGGAAGCGGGCTTGTTGATCCGGTGTTCCTTTAACTCCGCGTAGATCGATTGCGCCAGCGGAGATTTCCCGAAGCCAATCACTTTCGCGCCCTTGATTCCGAAAAACTTCTCCAAGTCAGCCGCCGTGTAGTGCTGCACCACCGGGTAATGCGCGAAGTCCGCCAGCACCTCAGCGCGGCTGTTGTCCGACACGTCGCGGGTGATGAGGACGAAGTGCAGTTTGCGTTTGCTGCGCCGCAGCGTGTCGCGTCCGATGAGCAGGATGCGCGAGCGCAGCGCAAACGGAAACAACCGCTCCACGGACTTCGCCAGACCAGGTTCGTTCATCGGTGCAAGCCTACCGGCGCAACTCCAAAACTCCAATCCTCCAACACTTTCGTCGCCCGTGCTTGCCTGCCCCGCGTCCGTCGTGCTTTGATCACCGCGCGATGACCAGCGAAGAAGCCTTGCAAATTTTCCGGCGCACCGGGGCGCTGCTCGACGGGCATTTCATCCTGCGCAGCGGGTTGCACAGCCGGCAGTTTTTCCAATGCGCGCTCGCGCTCCAGATGATGCCCATCGTCGAGAAATTCGGCCGCGCGCTCGCCGAGCAGGTCCGCTGGCGCGGCGTGCAGACCGTCGTCGCGCCGGCAATGGGCGGCCTCGTCATCGGGCAGGAAGTCGCGCGGCAGCTCGGCTTGCGCTTCATCTTCACCGAGAAGGAGGAGGGCCGGCTCGTGTTGCGGCGCGGCTTCAAGATCGGCGTGGGCGAGAAGTGCCTCGTGGTCGAGGACGTGGTCACGATGGGCGGGCGCGCGAAGGAAACCATCGACATCGTCCAACAACACGGCGGCAACGTCGTGGGCGTGGCGATGATCGTGGACCGCAGCGGCGGCCGGGCGCAGTTCGAGGTGCCCAGCTACAGCCTGATCAAGATGAACGTCGAAGCGTTCGACGAGAAACATCTGCCGGCCGATCTCGCGGCGATTCCCGCGAGCAAGCCCGGCAGCAAATGAAGCGGCCGTTCGTCGCCGCGTCCAACGCTCATGGCCCACTACGAGGAACAACTCATCATCAACTTCCTCAAGGCCTCGCCGAAGACGTATTATTCCGCGACCGAGATTGCCCGAAAGGCCGGCGACCGGCAGATGTATGAGGTAAATCCGCGCTGGGCCGCGCCGTTGCTCGGCCGGATGCTCGAGAAGGAACTCATCGATTCCGACGACCAGGGCCACTACCGGTTCATGGACCCGATCGCGCTGGCGGAGCATCGGCGCAAGGCGAAGGCCCGGATGGGCCGGGGTTAGGGATTCTTCGACGCGCCACCGCCCGCGCGGCCCCGGTTGACTTCGTTCCTTCCCGTCCTACATTCGCGCCGCCATGTCGAAGCCGTCCGAGCCGCCACCCATCCGCCTGCGCGGCGTGCGGCAGAACAACCTGAAGAATTTCGATCTCGATCTGCCGCAGCACCGGCTGATCGTCGTCACGGGCTTGAGCGGTTCGGGCAAGAGTTCCCTCGCTTTCGACACGTTGTTCGCCGAGGGCCAGCGGCGTTACGTGGAAACTTTTTCACCCTACGCGCGGCAGTTTTTCGACCGGATGGACAAGCCGGCGGTGGACAGCATCGAAAACATCCCGCCAGCCATCGCCATCGAGCAGCGAAACGCCGTGCGCACCACACGTTCGACGGTCGGGACGATGACGGAAGTTTGCGATCACCTGAAAGTGCTGTGGCCGCATCTGGCGCAGCTGCATTGCCGGCGCTGCGGCGCGGTGGTGCGCAAGGACACGCCGCAGCAAGTCTGGCAAAGCCATGCGAATGCGGAATGCGGAGTGCGGAATGCGGAATGCCTCGTGACTTTCGATCTCGCACTCTCGGAGAAGCTAGGTTTCGATGAATCGCTGGCGCTGATTGCGAAGCAGGGCTTTCAGCGCCTGCTGCTCGGCGGCGAAATCGTTCGCGTGGAAGAGGCAGCATCCCATTCCGCACTCCGCACTCCGCACTCCGCACTGACTGTTATTCAGGACCGCCTCCGGCTCGCGCCCGGCAACCGCTCACGTTTCATCGAGGCGTGCGAGCAGGCGTATCACTTTGGCAAGGGCAAACTCGCCATCCACGAGTTGGAGAATTCAAAACTCAAAACTCAAGACTCAAAACTATTCAGCGCGCGCTTGCACTGCGCCGCGTGCGACCTGGAATACCGCGAGCCGTCCCCTGCCCTGTTCAGCTTCAATCACCCGCTCGGCGCATGCCCGGCCTGCCGCGGATTCGGGCGTATCATCTCCATCGACCACAATCTCGTGCTCCCGGACCGCTCGAAGACGCTCGCGCAGGGCGTGGTCCGTCCGTGGCTGACCGGCACGGGCGCAGAGTCGCAGGACGATTTGATGAAGTTCTGCCGCAAGCGCCGTGTGCCGACGGACGTGCCGTTCGCGAGGTTGCCCGAGGAAATCCAGCGCTGGGTGATCGACGGCGATCCGGGTTACGGCACGGACGCGCAGCACCAATGGCCGCGCGCGTGGTACGGGGTGAAAGGCTATTTCCGCTGGCTGGAATCCAAATCCTACAAGATGCACGTGCGCGTGTTGCTCTCCCGTTACCGCGCCTAGA
>DATDFH010000059.1:0-3292 GCA_036522715.1 Verrucomicrobiia bacterium | reverse complement strand
AGAGTTGCCGGTGTAAACGGCGAGCACAGTATCCAACGCGCCGCCGCGCGTGGAGTTTCCCTGGACGAAGAGCGTGAGCGCGCCGCTGCTGGGAGCGGTCCACGTCCACCAAACTGACTTCAATCCAAGCGAGTCGGCGTGGAACGGCTCGCCCGGCTCGGCGGTTGCGCCCACGTTCGAACCGTTCTCGTTGTTGATGTGCGTGCCGGAAAGCGTGATGCGATTGGCGAAATTGTCATTGGCCGGCGGCGTCAGCGTTGCGCCGAGCGTGAGTTGGAGGGAAATGTTTCCCTCGGTGTTGTTGGTTTCGTAATAGTCGCTGTCGCAGCCGTCCACTTGAATCTGGTAAGCCGTGCCCGCTGTGACGTTGAAGTTGACGAGGCTGGTGGTGGAGTCAGTGTCGTTGAACGCGACGAGCGTGAGATTCGTGAGCACGCTGCCGGTGTAAACCGCCAGCGTCGTGTCGAAGCTGCTGCCGGCAGTGGTGACGGTCAGATTTCCGTTTGAAGGCGCGGTCCAAGTCCACCAGACGGATTTGCCGCCGGTGAAGTTCTCGTCCGGCTCGCCCACTTCCTTGGTCGCGCCGAGGTTGCTGCCGGTGGTGGCGACACTGGAGCCGAAGAGGGCCATGCGCGCAGCGAAGCTGTCGTTTTCAGGAATCGCGGCGTGTGCGCCGACGGCAAAGCCCGCGATGCCCAGCATCAGCTTGAACTTAATCGCGGTATTCCACCGGCGGCGCACAACAAATTCTTTCTTGGCGGGTCAAACTTCGAGCCGTTTCCAAATGCCGGACTTCATCCAGCCGTAGCAAGCCGCCAGGCAAACCAGCCACGTGATCGGCACCGAGAGCCAGACCATCGCCATCGGCCACGCGAAATGAATCGCCGCGAGGTACGTGACCCCGAGCATCACGAGCGTGAGCAGGAAATCAATGGCGAGCGACGCGGCGGTGTCGCCGGTGCCTTCCACGGCGATAAACCACATTTCGGCGGGAATGGCGACCAACATCGCGATGGCGACGACCCGCAAGCTGGCGTTGCTCTGCCCGAGCAGGTCTGATTCGGACGAGAACACCGACACGATCCATTGCGGAGCAAACAGCGCGACCAAAATGAACGGCACCGTGGCGAGAATCGCGCCGCCCGTGGTGCTGCGCAGCACGTCGCCGATCCGATCCGCCCGATTCCGACCGATGTAGCGGCTGACCATCGAGCAGGCCGTCTCCGCGAACCCCTCCGTGGGAATCCAGAGCACGGTGTAACAAGTGAACACGATGTTCGCCACCGCCAGGGCCGACGTACCCATCCGCTCAACGATCAGGAAGAAGACGAACCATCGCACATCCTCCAGAACACATTGGCCGGCGATGGGCGCGGAGAGGCGGCTCAGCACGCGTGTCGTCTTCTCCTCGAATTTGGCGAAGCGGAAGAAACCATACTTTTTCGGGTCGAAATTCTTCCAGACGTAAATCGTCAGGAAAATCGTGGCGGCCAGTTCCGCCCCAATCGAGCCCAGCGCAGCGCCGCGCATCCCGAGCGCCGGACAACCGAATTTTCCGAAGATGAAGATGTAGTTCAGGATAATGTCGGTGACGACCACGATGATGGTGGCCGGGACGAGCGCGCGCGTTTTACCCAGGCTCACGAGCAGCGCGCTGTAGGCGAAGGTGAAGGCGGCCAGTGGAATGCTGAACGCGTCAAGCTGAAGATAACCGTCCACCGCGCCGCCCACAGCCTCCGACCCGACGAGCCATTTCGCGACGACGGGCGAAAACAGTTTGAGCGCCACAACGGCCACGGCGCTGAGCATCAGCACGATCAGCAGGCTTTGGTTGAAGATAGCGCCGACGGCATCGGGCCGGCGCTGGCCGACACGCCGGGCCGTGAGAATTTGCATTCCGTCCACCAGCGCCAGCGGCAGAATCAAGAAGAGCAACATCACCGAGTCCGCCACGGCGATGGAGCCGAGTTCCGTCACGCCGACGCGCGCCAGAAACAGCGTGTCAATCAGGTGATCGAACGTCTCGGTCGCCTCGACCAGGATGATCGGGAGCGAAACCTTCCACACCGTCCGCGAAAGACTGTTGTTGGCCATACGACTCCGATTGCCGCCGACGTGAGGAGGTGGACGGGCCTGACCCCCTCCCAATCCCCCTCCTCCAAGTCGGTGGCCACAAACGCCCGGCTCACGCCGTCAGCGCGATTTTGTAGCAGGATCGGTTCAGGTGCATCACCATGCAAGACAGCAGCGCGCCGCTCTTGTGGAATTCGCTCAGGTTGAAGTAGGCGACTTCCAACGCGAGGTTCGCGCAGATGTCCTCCAGCTTCCGGTTCTTCTGGAGTTCGAATTTGTAATCTTCCGTGCCGGCCTTGAGGTCGTGGATGTGCGACGAGTTCAACACCTGGTTCGGCAGGCGCACGGAGTTGCAGATGCCGGAGAACGCTTCATCCACGGTGACGGAAATGACGTTGGTGAACTTCTCCAGCTCCGCGAGTTCCTTCTTCGAGTACAGCTCGGTGCAAACGAGCGTGTTCTCCTTCGTGACGGGGAAGATCGAGCAGTCGAGATGGTAGAGATACGGCTCGGCTTCGCGGACCTTGATGACGCGCATGTCGAACTGCTCCTCCATCCAATCGTAGGTCTCTTTCTCGGAGCGGATGCCGTAGCCGCCGATATAGACGTTGTCGTAAAGATGTTTCAACTCCGCTTCGCCTTCGAACTTCGCCGGCGCGACATGCACGTCGTAGCCCATGTCCTGGAAAAACTTCACGCCGACGGGCGTCTCACCGCGGCGCGGCGGCGACATGAAGTTCGAAATGACGACCGTGTTCTTGTCCGGCAGGTGGTCGAGCACGATGCCCAGATTCGCCGTGTAAAGGAGGTCCTGCAGCTCCACGCCGCGCGGCGTCGGCAGCAAATAAACGAGGCCCTCGGCGCTGATGTTTTGATACACGGCGAGGAATTGCACCGCCGCGCGCGTGAAGTCCGGCTGGCGTTTGCCGCCTTTCATGTCTTTCATCCACGGATTGTTCGGGACGCCCGTGGCGTAGGAGAACGGGAAATTCATCAGGAAGGCCGGGCGGTCCAGTTGCGTGGGATTGAACCACGGCGAAATGGGCTGCCGCTCGGGTCGGCGGCGGTCGCCGGTGATTTGAATTGTCAGTTCCTTCGCTGCGGTCTCCAGCACTTTCAGGCTGAGGCTGTCTGTTTGATTCTGCTTCAAAGCCTTCGCGAGGGCGGAGGCCACCACGCCAGAGTGGCCGTTTCCGTTTCCATTTCCCGAGTTGGCGTT
>DATDFH010000058.1:0-10838 GCA_036522715.1 Verrucomicrobiia bacterium | reverse complement strand
AACGGCGCGGGCCTGGTGCGCTGGCCGCAATCCGGCATCCCGCTCAACACCAACCTGGTCGCGGTGACGAACATCGGGGCGCGCACATGGCCCGGTCTCGCCGAATCGAAATTCCCGCAGCTCCTGCTTCCATACACCTTCCAGATTCCGATCAAGACGAACTTTGTGTTCCTCGGCACCAACACGGCGAGCTACGTCTGGTCCAATGCCGGCCAGACGTTTCGTCCGCTGGCACCACTCGGCTACACCAATCAGATCGGCAACACGATCATTCCGGGCACCGAACAGTACGAACTGGGCCAGGGATTTTATGTTCCCGACTGGCACGTCGTGATCACCAATCGGCTGCGCTTTTTCATGATCGACACCCCCACGAACCCAGCCTACCCGTCGCGCATCGTCGATTTCGTCAACCTCACCAACTCGCACAACATCGACATCCTGACGAACCTCGCCGGCAACATGAACTTGTTCTCGGGCACGACGACAAACGCGGGCCAGGCGCGCTACTGGCTGACCAACCGCGTTGCCGGCCCCAGTTCAGCCACGCAAGGGGTCATCGAGCAAATCGCCACGTCATCTTCCACCGGCTCCAACGGCTGGGCGGGTCCGGCGACCGGACAGAGCAGCCCGACCAACCAGGCGCGCATCTTCGTCCAGTTCATCAACAACGCGACCAACAGTCCGTTCCTGACGATGCAGACGCCGTTCAACCCGACCTACAGGTTTTACGTGAACACTTTGCTGGAAGCGAACGATCCGCTGGTCCACTACCTGGTGAGCGACCTGATGAATCCTATCCAGACCAATCAGGTCACCACCACTCCCCAGATCGGCAGCCTGGGCCAACTCAACACGCGCTATCAGCCGTGGGGCGGCAATCGCCGTCCCGGCAACTCACCCTTGAACCCCGTCGGCTCCGCGCCGTGGCCGGAATACGACATTCGGATCAAGGACCCCAACGTGCGCTGGTCCGATGAATGGGATTTCCCGACGAACAAACTCGGCAGCGTGGGCTGGATCGGCCGCGTGCATCGCGGCACCCCGTGGCAGACGATCTACCTCAAAGCCGCCGTCATCGAAACCAATGACTGGTACAAGTGGGCCGGCCACTACCTGACCGATCCGACCAACGACTGGGCGCTGGCCGACCTGTTCACCGTCGCGCTGGACGACAATGCGCAGCGTGGTCTGCTCTCGGTCAACCAGACGAACATCGCCGCGTGGTCGGCATTGTTGAGCGGCGTGCCCGCGCTCAGCCCCACTGGCGCGGTGGACACGGCATACTCTCCGGCGCCGCTGGGTCTCTCGAACAATTTCATCAACGCCGCCAGTCCGGAATTGTCTGCGATCTACACCGGCATCCAGACCTACCGCACGAATCTGCCCGGACAGGTGTTCAGCAACCTCGCGCAGTTCCTCGGCACGCCGCAGTTGTCGGGCGCCCCCGGCGTCGGCGGCTCGCCGTACGTGGACACGACCATCATGGATGTCGGGATTCCATACACCGACGCCGCGTATGAGCGGTTGCCGCAGGAAATCCTCTCGCTGGTGACGGTCGAGGAGGCGCCGCGCTACGCCGTGTACGTGTGGGGCCAGTCGCTCAAGCCGGCGCCGCAATCGCTGGTCACTGGCGTGGGCGCGGGCACGAACTTCGGCATGTGCACCAACTACCAGATCACCGGCGAGATCGCGGCCAAGGCCCTCATCCGCCTGGAGCGGCGTTACGACACCAACGCACCCGGCTCGAACACATTCAACACCGTGATCGAAAGCTTCCAGATTTTGCCCAACCCATGAGCGCGCGACGCAACAGTCGAATTGAGCGTGTGGAAACGGCCCCCGATATTTACATGGCCCTCAAGGGGCGCGTCACTCCGTGCGTGCCGTTTGAATGGTCGTTGGCAACCCGCGGCGCGCACGGAGTGACGCGCCCCACCGTGCGATTGATTCACGGGAAGTCTTTTGGAAAAACCCTCGCGGCCGGGAAACGTTGCCGCGATATTGCCGGAATGCCGGCTTGAACTCTATGCGCTGGAGTGCCCGAACGTGGACCATCATCAGTGTGCTGCTCTTCGCCGCCGCCGCGGTGATGTGGCAACTCGGCAACCGCCGCCGCGACCAGCAGCCGCCCGCCACGCCACCTGCGCTCACCAACGCCGCCGTCACCAACGCCACCCATTTCCCGCTGCTCACCCCCACCGCCGTCACCGCGCAGAAATCGAAGGAGGAAAAACTCGCCGAGCAGACGCGCCGCCGCTACCCTAACCAGCTCTCGAACACCCGCAAGCACATCGGCCAGCTCATGCGCAGCGAAACGGCCGTGCTGCTCCAGAACGCGTTGATCGAAACCGCCGAAGGCACGCGGCTGCCGATCCCGGCGCATTTGAAATCCTCCGGCGATCCGGGCGCATACATCGTCCAGTCGCGCGGCCCGCTCGACAACGCGTTCCGCCATCGCCTCGCCGACGCCGGCGCCACGATCATTTCGTACATTCCGAACAACGCCTACCTCGTGCGCGTCTCGGCCGAGGGCGCGCGGTCGCTGGGCGCGTGGGGGCAGACGCAATCGGTCCTGCCTTACGAGCCGTATTTCAAACTCGACACCAATCTCCTCGCCCAGGCCGTTGCGCAGAAGCCCGCGCCTGAAGGCCAGCGGCTCAAAGTCACCGGATTCCCCGGCGAGCAGGCCCCGACGCGCGCCGCAGTCCAGTCGCTCGGCGCGAAGGTGTTGAGCGAGGAGCCGACGCCGTTCGGCCCGACGTTCACTGTCGAGCCGCCGGACGGCGCGCTGATTGCCCTCGCGCAATCGCCGCTCGTGCAACTCGTCGAGACGTGGTACCCGCGCATGTTGCTCAACGATCTTTCCCGCCGCCGGCTCAACATCGTCACCAACACCGACGCGATGACGATGAACCATCTCAATCTCACCGGCATGGGCGTCACGTTGAACCTCAACGACACCGGCGCGGACTTCAGCCATCCCGATCTCACGGGCCGGCTCTCGACCGATCCGACGCTGCCGAACCTTCCGATTCCTCTGCTGACCATTGCGATGACCGATCCGGACGGTCACGGCACGCACGTGGCCGGCACGATCATGAGCAGCGGCGCAAGTTCGCCGATGAACATGATCACAACGAATGGCGCGACCATTCCCGGTTCGGCGTCGAACGCAAACTTCCGCGGGATGGCGCCGGGCGCGAGTTTGTATGTGCTGCCGATTTTCCTGAACACCGGCGCGATCCAGGGCGATTCGTTCCTCCAGACCAACGCGGCGGCGCACAATTACGGCACCAACGCGGGAGCACTCGGGCGCACCAACGCGCTCGTGTCGAACAACAGTTGGGGCTACCCGGCCGTGAACTTTTACGACACCGCCTCGGCGAGCTACGACGCCGCCGTGCGCGATGCGTTGCTCGAATCCAGCGGCATGCAGCCGCTGATTTACGTATTCGCCGCCGGCAACTCCGGCTTCGGCGCCGACGACGGCACCGGCGCCATTCCGGACACGATCGGTTCGCCCGCCACCGGAAAGAACGTCATCACCGTTGGCGCGATCGAGAGCGTGCGCAACATCACCAACGTGGCCATCTTCAGCAACGCGGGTGGAATCCTCACGACGAGCCAGGTCTTCTACACGACGACCGACAGTTCGAACCAGGTGGCCTCATTCTCCAGCCGTGGCAACGTCGGCATCGGCATCGAAGGACCATACGGCCGGTTCAAGCCCGACGTGATGGCGAACGGCACGTTCACCGTCTCGACGCGCTCCAAGTTGTGGGATTTGACCAACACGTTCCCGGTCAACAGCCCGTTCTATCCGCCGCTCAATGTGCTGAACACTGCCCTCGCGCCCGACTACCGTTACGAAACGGGCACCAGCATGGCGGCCCCGGCGGTGTCAGGAACGATCGCGTTGATGCAGGAGTTTTTCGAGACGCGACTCATGCAGGGTTACAGCCCGGCGTTGATCAAGGCGCTGCTCATCAACGGCGCCAGTCCCGTCAACAGCGTCCTCTACGATTACCAGACCACCAACGCGCCCAACGACCAGGGCTGGGGCGTGGTGAACATCACCAACAGCATCCCCAGCAACCTCGTCACGGCGTCGGCATCGCCGCTGATCTTCCTGGACCAGGGCGTCACCAACGCGCTGGCCACGGGCGAAAGCCAGTCCTACATCCTCACCGTCCCGCCGGGCAGTTCGAACCAGGCGCCGTTGCGCATCACGCTGGTGTGGACTGATCCGCCCGGCAATCCGGCCGCCGCGCTCAAGCTCGTCAACGACCTCGACCTGGTCGTCGAGGAGATTGATTCCGCCACACTCCAGACCAACGCGGTGTACGTCGGCAACAGCTTCCAGCCGCGCACCAGTTTCGTGGACCCCTTCCCGCCGCCTACGCCCGGCACCAACACGCTGCCCGCGCCCGATCGCGTCAACAATGTCGAGAACGTGTACATCAACACGCCGCTCAACGACCAGTACCGCATCACCGTGAAAGGTTCGCGCGTCAACGTCAACGCCGTCACCGCTCACACCAACAACACGGTGCAGGACTACGCGCTCGTGATCTCCGTCGCGCGGCCGTCGCTGACCACGGCGTTGACGGTCACCACGGTGGTCAATCCGTTCGAGCTGCTGCCGACGCAGGAGTTGACCAACGGCATTCCCGCCGCGCTCCAGCGCGCGGGCGCCAACACGCCGTTGATTGGCGGCACCAACGGGCTGACCAACCAGTGGAGTTTCTACGTCTTCACCAACCTGCTCTCCTCGAATAATCCGGCGGGCCTGACCAACGGCACGAACGTCGCCATCGTCACCTTCCGTTCGCCCAACCTCTCGCTGCCACGCAACCGCGAGGCGGACCTCGACCTCTTCGTTTCGCTCAACAGCCTGATCACGAATCTCGACCCGGTGGTGCTCGCCAGCCCCGCCACGCAGCGGTCCGTCGGCCGCGGCGGCACCGAGGCGGTGGTCGTCACCAACGCGATGCTCGGTGACGTTTATTACATCGCGGTGAAATCCGAGGACCAGCAGGCGGCGCAGTTCAACCTGCTGGCCATCTCGACCGACCAGCCCTTCGCGCGGCTGGACACGAATGGAAACATGATTTTGACCGGCGTGCCGTTGGGGCCGATTCCCGACGGTGACGCCAACTTCCCCGGCGTCGCCACGCCGGTGTTGTGCATCAACAACCTCCAGTCGCACGTGCTGTTGCGCGCGGTCATCACCAATACGATCACGCACCAGTTGCTCGGCGATGTGTTCAGCAGCCTGGAGTTTGATCTTCAGGAAGTGGTGCTGCATCCGCACGACCTGGTCGGCGACACCAACAGCGGCACGATCAGGTTCATCTACGACGACAGTGGACAAGGCAACATCCCGGGCAGCCAGCACACCGGCGACGGCGTGGCGAGCTTGAATGACTTCGTCGGCATGGAAACCTACCTGATGCCGTTCATCGCGACGTTCACCGACAATGCGACCAACCACATCGGTTCGGTCGATCAATTCGACATGCTGCTCGAACGGATTCCCGACACCAACAACGTGGGCCGCGTCATCTCCCTCGGGCCGAGCGCGTGCCTGTTCGCCTTTATCGATGTGCCGGTCAACGCGACCAACCTGATCGTCGAGCTCTCGCAGCTCACCGGTTCGCTGGATGTATTCCTGCGCCGCGGGCTGCCGCCGACCATGACCGTGTTCGACAAGATGGCCAGGATCTTCCCGCCGGGCGGGACCCTCTCGTGCAATGTCTTCAGTTCGCCGCCGCTGATCGTGCCGGGGCGTTACTTCATAATGATCTGCAACCCGAATCCGTTCACCGTGACGGGCTTTTTGCGGTTCATCCTGGAATACGGCCTCACGCCGAACAACCAGCTGACGTTCGTCGCCACCAACGGGCCGATCCCGCTCGTTGACGACGCGCTGATCTACTCATCGATCCTCGTCACCAACACCAACTCCGCTGCGCGCATCGTCGATGTGCGCGTGGGCGTGCGCGCCGATCACCCGCGGGCGTCGGACCTGGTGTTTCACCTGATCAGCCCGCAGGGCACGCGCATCCTGCTCTTTGAAGAGCGCGGCCTCGACGTGTCCACCAACCTCGGCTTCGACTTCGGTCCGATGCCCACCAATCCGACGCCGCAGATGTTGCTGACCAATTTCTCGTGGGTCACCTTTGCCGAGAGCACCAATCTCGCGCCGTTGCCGGTCAAGTTCGCCGTTCCGCCGTTCCAGAACCCGAACACCAACCCGATCATCTTCGATTTCACCAACAGCTTTGAGCAACCGATCTTCGGGCCATCCATCATTGCGACCAATGTGCAGGGGACGGTCTTCGATGGCTGGCTGGTCGAGACCAATTACGTCGCGGTAATCATCGACACGAACATCGCGCTGCAAGGCTCGAACTTCCTCGCGTTGAGCCACGGCCGCGTCTCGCATCCGCTGGTCACGACCAACGACATCGATTACGTCCTCAACTTCTCCTACCGCAAGGTTTCCAGCGCCACGACCCAGTTGGTGAACGTCGCGGTGCCGGCGACGGCGAACATGGGATTCTACACGAACTCGCTGATGTCCAATACGCTGCCCGTGGCGGTGCCGAAGATGCGCCTGTGCCCGGGCCAGCAGTGCGTCGTGACGGCTACCAACTGCACGACCAGCGACGGGATCAACTGCCTCGGACCCGAAGGCTTTCCGATCAGCACCAACATCAACGGTCTGCCGCTCTACGGCCTGGTCGGCCAGTGGTGCCGCAGCGCGAAAGTCTTCGACACCAACACCACGTGGAACCCGCCCTTCTACATCGGCACCAACGCCGTGCTCACCGCGCCGCTGGATCCTGGCGATTACTACCTCTTCCTCGCCGAGAATGACTTCGATTACACCGACAACTCGGGCGCCTTCACCGTGAACGTCGAGTGGCAGCCCTGCCAGTTGGCGCGCTTCGACTGGGATCTGGGCGGCGTCACCAACACGCTCTTTGCCGAGGAATACTGGAAGACGAACTCGCTCCTGTTCACGGCGAATCCGCTCACCACCAACCTCGGCTTCCAGTCGAACTGGAACTTCACCGTGCTCATCGACAAGATCGAGTTGTTCCGGCCGATCTCCACGATCTATTACCAGCCCGAGGAGCCGCTGGCCCTGTTGCAGAACGAACTCGGCGTCGGCAGGTGGCGGCTCGAAGTGTGGGACAAGCGCGTGGGCGCGCTGCCCGGGGCCACCAACAACGGCCAGCTCCTGAGCTGGTATCTGCAAATCCAGTTCGCGCCCGAACGGCCGGCGACGCGGCTCACCAATTGCGTGCCCTACTCCGATTTCGTCCTGCCGAACGACACGCGCTACTTCGTCGTCGAGGTGCCCTTCGAAGCGACCGAGGCCACGAATATTTTCGCCGGGCCGGGCGCGCTGGATTTGCTCTATCGCCGCGACGCGCTGCCCACCGGCCTCGGTTTTGGGCCGAACGCCGACCCCGTCGCGTATCCGCTCCCCAATCCATTCATCATCTTCACCATCAGCCCGCTCGGCGCACCGCTCATTCCCGGCGGCCAGTATTTCCTCGGCGTGCGGAACACCAGCATGACCGTCACGAACCCCTTCACGCTGACGGTGAGCATGAACCTGAATCTGATCCCATTGCCGAACAATATCTTCACGGCCACCAACGGCGTCACCAACGTCATCTCGTCCAACCTCAACTCGATGCCGCCTGTCACCAACATCGTCACTCCGGGCACGAACATGCACTGGTACAAGTACACCCCGTTCGCCGACACCAACTCGCAGGGCGTCGCGTTCGACCTGTTCTCCACTAATGGTGAAGTCCGGCTGGTGGCCAAGCGCGCCGCGCCGGTGGTGAACTACCTCCCCACCCCGACGAATTTCGATTACCAGAGTGTCCGCTTCACGCTGAACAGCAACCGGATCACCGTGCTCACCAATTCGTTCCCGGTGCGGATGGAGCCGGAGTTGTGGCTTCTCGGCGTGTACAACGTGGGCACCAACGACGCGGCGTATCGCCTGCGCGCGTACCAGTTCACCAACTCCATGCCGCCGAACTACCCCGCGCCGGCGCCGTACGTCAGCGCGCGCCTTTCCAACGACACGGCGATTCCTTTCGAGCTGCTCCCGAACAACGTGACGAACATCATGATGCCGTTCAGCAACGCGATCATCCCGCGCGCCGTCATCGACCAGACCAACTCGGCGGTCATCTTCGAGATCTGCAACATCCTCCCGATGGGGGCCGACGTTGACCTCCTGGTCCGCCGCTCCGACCACCCGTCGCATTCGCTCTACGATTTCGCCGATTTCACCCAGGGGACCAGCGACAAGTTCGTCGTGCTCAAGACCAACATCTACATCCCACAGCTCAACGCGACCAACTGGTTCCTCACGCTCATCAACAACGAACCCTTCACCGTCAGGGGCACAATCCGCTTCATGGTTGCCACCAACGGCTTCGTGACCAACTGCTTCGGCATGACCAACCTCGCGCCCAGCTTCATCGGCAGTGGCGGGCCGTTCAAGTTCAGCTTCTATACGATTCCGGGTGCGAAATACGAGGTTCAGGCGACGACCGACCTCACGTCCTGGACACCGGTGTCCACCTTCACCGCCACGCACACCACCACCAAGTTTGTCGACCCGGTTCCCGGCAACCCAAACCAGCACCGCTTCTACCGGGTGGTCCGACTCTCGCCCTGACGCGCGGCCCCGCAGTCCGGGTGCGTTCTATTTCCTCGCAGGCGGGATGCGGTTTGGCCTCTCCCCTGGCAGG
Organism: Verrucomicrobiia bacterium; assembly: GCA_036522715.1. Classification (GTDB taxonomy): domain Bacteria; phylum Verrucomicrobiota; class Verrucomicrobiia; order Limisphaerales; family JACQFS01; genus DATDFH01. Next base: position 2,046 of record DATDFH010000058.1, on the reverse strand, counting down.
GGGCCGGGGTGAGGGGAATCGGACACCGATCTGGCGAAGGTTTCGGGGACTTTCCGCTGTGTTGATTTACATCAGCCTTTCAATCCGCCTCCGCCGCGGTTAAATTTGCCGGATTGTAGAACGCAGAAATTCCGCACCATGGCGAAGGGTTTCATCCGAATCGGCGGCGCGCGTGAGCACAACCTCAAGAACCTCACGCTCGACATCCCGCGCGACCGGTTGGTGGTGATCACGGGCCTGTCCGGCTCCGGCAAATCCTCGCTCGCCTTCGACACGATCTACGCCGAGGGGCAGCGCAAATATGTCGAGTCACTCTCCGCCTACGCGCGGCAATTCCTCGACCAGCTCCAAAAGCCCGACGTCGATTACATCGAGGGCCTCTCGCCGACCATCGCCATCGAGCAGCGCAGTTCCGGCTCAAGTCCGCGCTCGATCATCGCCACCACGACGGAAATCTTCGACTACCTCCGGCTGCTCTTCGCGCACGTCGGCCAGCCGCATTGCCCCGAAACCGGTGAACCGATCCAGCACCAGACGCCCACCGAGATCATCGACAAGCTGCTCGCGCTGCCGCCCAAGACGCGCGTGATGTTGCTCGCGCCGATCATCCAGCAGCAGAAGGGCGAGTTCCGCGACGTGATCGAGCGGCTCGCGCGCGAGGGCTTCGTGCGCGCGCGCATCGACGGGGAACTGGTCGAACTTGCCGCCAACGTGCGCGTGAAGCTGGAGCCGAAACAGAAGCACACCATCGAAGTCGTCGTGGACCGGCTGGTCATCGACGACAAAATCCGCGTGCGCCTGGCGGACTCCGTCGAAACGGCATTGCGCTGGGGTGACGGAAGGCTGCTGGCATTGGACCAGGCATCGGACGCCGCCGACCCGAACGCGTGGACCGAAACGCTGCACTCCACGCGCAACTACAGCCCCGCCACCGGCAAGAGTTACGAGACGCCGACGCCGAAACATTTTTCCTTCAACTCGCCGTTCGGAGCGTGCCCGGTCTGCCACGGCCTCGGGCAGAAGCTCGTGTTCGACGAGGGACTCATCGTGCCCGACCCGGCGAAGTCGCTCGAACAGGGCGCCGTGTTGCCGTGGCGGCGCGGCGGCAAGCGGATGATCGTCTATTACAAGGCGATGCTCCGCGCGGTGACGCAACATTACGGACAGAACCTGGAGGTGCCGTACGCGAAGCTGCCCGACGATTTCAAGCGCGTGCTCCTGCACGGTTCCGGCGAAACTCCGATCGACTTCAATTTCTGGCGCGCCGGCAAAGTATCGAAGATTACGCGGGCGTTCGAGGGCGTGATTCCGAACCTCGAACGCCTCTATGCCGAGAGCGAAAGCGAGTTCACCCGCAACCGGCTCAAGGGTTTCATGGCGCCGCAGCATTGCGACGCGTGCCACGGGCGCCGGCTCAAGCCGGAGATTCTGGCAGTGACCCTAGGTGATGACTCCAACTCAAAACTCAAAACTCAAAACCCGAAACTACCCGTCCCCGGCCTTTCGATCACGGATGTGTGCGCTCTCTCCGTGGACCAGGCCGATGAATTCTTCAGCTCGCTCAAGCTCACCGAGTTCCAGCAGAAGATCGCGCACGAGCTGATCAAGGAAATCCACGCGCGGCTGGGCTTCCTCAAAAACGTCGGCCTCGGCTACCTCACGCTCGACCGCGAGAGCGCCACGCTCAGCGGCGGCGAGGCGCAGCGCATCCGGCTCGCCACCCAGATTGGCGCGGGCCTCGTAGGTGTCCTCTACATCCTCGACGAGCCCAGCATCGGCCTGCACCAGCGCGACAACGACCGCCTGCTCGTGACGCTTAAGGGCTTGCGCGACCTCGGCAACTCCGTGCTCGTTGTCGAGCACGACGAGGACACCATCCGCCAGGCCGATCACATCATCGACCTTGGCCCCGGCGCCGGCGTGCGCGGCGGCGAACTCGTCTCGGCCGGCAAACTCGATGACATCCTCAACAACCCGCGCTCACTCACCGGGCAGTATCTCAAAGGCGAACTTGCGATCCCTGTGCCGAAGAAGCGCCTCAAGCCC
>DATDFH010000057.1:0-3566 GCA_036522715.1 Verrucomicrobiia bacterium | reverse complement strand
AATCGAACCAGAGGCGCTCGAACTCCACCGCGGCGGCGCGCACGGCGTCCAACGACGCGGCGGGCTTGGGTTTGAGTCCGAGCCGTCGCGTGATTTCCGCGGCGGCAACAGAGTGGCCGTGTTCGTTGAGTTGGTAGCCGTTGTCGGTGAGCGGCGTGGCGCGCTGTTTCGACAGCGACGTGAAAAGATCGACGAAGCCCAGTCGGCGGCGTGTCGCGAGCGCACGGATGGCTTCGGTGTATTTGCGGGCGTCGCCATTGCGTCCCGATAAATCGGGTAGCGTCGGCGAAGACGTCTTCTCAAATGGAATCGGTGAAAGCAGCACGACGTGCCGGCCGCTTGCGGTGAAGTCGTCGAGCAACTTGTCGTACGCGACGACAAACGCATCGAGCTTTGCCGCGCCGCCAAGCGATTCCATCTGGCCGAACTGCGCGAGCACGACGGTCGCGTGGTTGTTGGTGAGAAGTTCTTTCCAATCACGCGAGAGCCGCCACTGTTCCTTGCCCTCATCGCGCCATTGCTCGAAGACCGTGTCGCCTTCCCACGCGAGATTGCGCACGCGCAAGCGAAGCGCGGGATCGGCCGCGGCGAGCTGGGCCTGGAGATGGCCGTTGAAGCGGGTGCGCTCCAGGTTCGCGCCGCCAGTCAGGGCGATGACGTCGTCCGGGCGAAGTTGAAACGGCGCGGATTGCGCGCGGACGGCGGCGGCACAAAGAATGGCCAACAGCAAATGGCAAATGCCAAATCGAACGCTGAGTCCGCCGAGATATAAACCTCGCGACTCGCAGCTACTTTCTCGCTGAAAGCTTGCCGCTCGAAATTTCATTTGATGCCGTGCGTCACCTTTGGACCGAGCGTGAAGCCGCCGTCGCACACGATCGTCTGGCCGGTCACGAGGTCGGTGGAAATCAGCGCGAGGATCGCGGCGGCGACGTCCTCGGGTTTGCAGACTTTGCCGAGCAACGCCTGCTCGGCCTTCGCCTTCCTGGCGGCCTCGTAGTCGGCGCCGAGGCCCTTCTTGAGCCACTCGCCCTCGATGAAGCCGGGCGCCACGGCGTTGACGCGAATCTTCGGCGCAAGCGTCCGGGCAAGCGCGAGCGTGAGGTTCACCACGCCCGCTTTCGACGCGCAGTAGGGAATCGAACTCCCCGCGCCCACAAACGCCGCGACGCTCGCGACGTTGATGATCGCGCCATTGCCCGACGCATCGAGGTAAGGCCGCGCGGCGCGGGCGCAGTGGAACGGGCCTTTGAGATTCGTGGCGAGGATGCGCGACCAATCGTCGTCGGTGACAGCGTCGAGGTCTTGGAAATTGATGAAGCGCGTGGTGCCGGCGTTGTTGACGAGGATGTCGAGCCGGCCGAATTCCTTCGCCGCAACCGCCATCATCGCGCGGCACGCCGGGTCATCAGCGACGCTCGCCTGGAAGCAGACCGACTTTACGCCGAGGGCGCGCACTTCTTCAGCGACGCGGTCGGCTTCGTCACGCGACTGGCTGTGGTTGACCAGCACCGAGCAACCGCCGCGCGCCAACGCCAGCGCCGTGGCGCGCCCGACGCCGCGACTGGAACCGGTGACGACGGCGGCTTTTCCTTGCAGGTTCATGTTCCGAGTCCAGCCTTCAGACTGTTCCCGTCAGCACACGCTGAGGCGTGAACTCCAAACGGTTCACAGCTCTTTGATCCGGATGTTGCGCCAGCGGACTTCCTCGCCCGCAGGTTTTTTCTTTCCGTCGCCGATGCCGTGGACTTGGAGGCCGAAGATGCCCTTGGGCGTGAGCGCGTCGTGGAAGTCGGCGGCCTGCACGCCGTTGATCCACGTCTGGATATGGTCGCCCTGGCACTCGATGCGGCCCTTGTTCCATTCGTCTTTCTTGAACGCCTTGCGCGCAGCCTCGTTGGTCTCCAGCCCCGCAAGGAAGACACGCCGCCGCGCTTCGTCATACACGCCGGCAGTGAAGGCGCGGTCGGAGGGATCAATCTCATACTGGTAGCCGAACACGCGGTCGGCCTCGACCTTCTTCGTCTTGCCCTTGACCTCGGTGGTTGACTCCTTTTCCGCAATCTCGCTCCGGAATTGCACGCCAGAGTTCATGTCGCCGACCTTGAACTCGAACTCAAAAATGAAGTCGCCGTATTTCTTCTTCGAGCAAAGGAACGAATTGCCCGTGCCCGCGACGGTCTTGCCGACGATGCAGCCGTCCTCGACGCGATACTCGGCCTTGCCGCTGTGCTGTTCCCAGCCGTCTAGATTCTTGCCGTTGAAGAGCGGTTTGAAACCATCCTTGTCGGCGGCAGCGAGAGTGAATGCGGCAAGCGCGGAGGAGATGAACAGGGTTTCTAGTTTCATGGAGTCAGTTGATTGTGACGGATGATTCGATGAAACGGGACCGGGCGCAAGGAGTTAGCGCGGTGCTGCCGCGACCTTCACGAGAGGCCTTTCACTTCCCAGCCTTTGCGATACGTGCGGCGGACGAACTGGTTCGCAGCAGCGTTCTTGAACTTCAACCTGGCCGCGTCCCATTCGAGCGTGGTCTTGGGGAAGCGCGACGCTATGCCGCCGAGCAACACGGATTCGGTCAGCGGGCCGGCGTAATCGAAGTTCGCGCTGGTCCGGCCCTCGCCGCGGACGGCGTTGAGGAACTGATGCCAGTGGCTTACGAGTTCGAGCTTCGGCAACTCGTGGCCCGCAAACTTTTCCTCCGGCAACAGCACCGGCTTTCCGACATGTGGCAACATCATCACGCCACCCGTGCCGATGAAGATCGAACCTTGCGCGGGAAGTTTGGTCGCGCCGAGCAACGCCTGCACTTCCTGCGGCGGGCGCTGGTCGCCGTCATACCACGTAACTTTCACCGTGCGCCCGGCGCTGAATTTCGTTCCGGGAAAGACGTAATGCACGATGGCGTTCTCGCCCCAGTTATGCGCATTGGGCGGCTCGCCTTCGGAACGCACCGAAAGCGGCCCGGTGAGCGCGAGCGCCTTGAACACCGGATCGTAAATGTGGCAGCCCATGTCACCAAAGGTGCCGGTGCCGAAGTCCAACCGCTTGCGCCAGTTGCTGGGATGATAGTAACCGCCGCCGATGAACGGCCGCGATTCGCACACGCCGAGCCAGTGGTCCCAATTGAAGCCGTCGGGCACGGGATCGGATTTGTCGGGGCGTGGATTCGCGTCGCTCCACTTCTTGTTGCTCCACGTGTGGACCTCCTTGACCTTGCCGATCGCGCCGGTCTGGATGAGTTGCACCGCGGAGCGATACTCGATGCTCGAATGCACCTGGATGCCCATCTGCGTGACGAGCTTCTTCTCGCGCGCGAACTCGGCGAGGCGGCGGGACTCATACACGTCGTGCGTGAGCGGCTTCTGGCCATAGACGTGCAGGCCGTGCTGCATCGCGCTCATGCCCATCGGCGCGTGCATGTGATCGGGCACGGAGACGTTGACCGAGTCGAGGTTCTTGTGCTCGCGGTCGAGCATTTCGCGCCAATCGGCGTAAATTTTCGCGTCAGGGAATTTTTCCTTCAGCTTCCCGAGGCGTGCGGAATCAATCTCCGCAACGCACAC
>DATDFH010000056.1:0-2133 GCA_036522715.1 Verrucomicrobiia bacterium | reverse complement strand
AGGCCAGGAAGACCAGGTCATCCTGCCGCAGATGGTGGTGGAGATGCTTTACGAACTCACGCAAGGCGAGGCTTACATCACCACCGGCGTGGGCCAGCACCAGATGTGGTCGGGCCAGTGGTACAAATACAAATACCCGCGCCAGTTCATCACCAGCGCCGGCTTGGGCGCGATGGGTTTCGGCTACCCCGCCGCGCTCGGCATCAAGGTCGCGCTGCCGGACAAACAGGTGATTGACATTGATGGCGACGGCTCGTTCCTGATGAACATCCAGGAACTCGCGACCGCGCACGTCGAGCACATCGCGGCCAAAGCGATCATCCTGAACAACCAACACCTCGGCATGGTGGTGCAGTGGGAGGACAACTTTTACGCCGGCAACCGCGGTCACACCTACCTCGGCGACCCCGAGCATCGCGCGCAGATTTATCCCGACTACGTGCGCGTGTGCAACAGCTTCAACGTCCCGTGCGAACGGGTCATCTACCGCCGCGACCTCCGGGCCGCGCTCCAGCGGATGCTCGACGCCAAGACGGCTTACGTGCTCGACGTGGTGACGCCCTACAGCGAACACGTGATGCCCTTCATCCCGGCGGGCAAGACGGTGGCGGATATGAAGTGGTAGGCGGCAGCCGGAGTTGGCTTGATCAGAAGCCGGGCGGCATTGTTCGCCCGGCTTTTTTCTTCGGAGAATTGGCTTGCGGCTTCACTGCTCCCGCTCCTTCTCCACGTGCCAGTCGAAGAATAGCTGGTTGCGATAATTTCCGTGCGCACGTTGCTTCGGCAGAAACGGATAATACTGCGCCAGACTCACAGCGTTGATTTGATCGGCGTCGCTGATCGCCCACGAGGTCGCGGTATTGCGAATGGTATGCAGTTTCTTCGGCAATTCATCCACGCCTTCCAAATCCCTCGGCAGGCTGTGATACGGATACCCGAACGGGCGCGAGACGACGTCCGTGGTCAGGTTCGTCACCGCCACGCTCACGATGTAGCTCACGTGCTGCGACAGCGAGCGCAAGTCGGTGCTGGAGGGCGTGGCGCGGCCCGCGCGGACGGACATCGGGCAGATCGCCAGCGTGCAGGTGCGCACTTCGGGCGACGGCGCGGGCAGGCCGAGATACTTGGTGAGGTAATACGGCATCTGCAACGTGTCGTCGTAGTAGGTCGCGTAAAGCCCCTGCCAAACCGGGCCGGGGAGCCGGTCTTCGTGCTCATCGCAGTAAAGTTGAATGGCGGTGCCGAGTTGTTTGAGGTTGTTGACGCACTGGATGGAATAGGCCTTGCCCTTCGAGCGCGAAATCGCCGGCAGCAGCATCGCCGCGAGAATGGCGATGATGGCGATGACCACCATCAACTCGATGAGCGTGAAGGCGCGTCCCCGGGCGGCGCGCGCAAAAGTTTTGTTGTTCACTGGTTCCATCCGTCGTGCGCTTTGAATGACGCGAGCATCGGCCGTTTATTCATGGTTGCAAGAAAAACCGTGACCCGCGAAACCAACGCCGGTCAAATGTGTTGGACAAATTGAATCGGAAAAAGTTTCGGCGGTCTGAAAGAAACATGAAGGCTCTTGGACATTGGCAGACATGGCTGGGTATTCTGCTCCTGGTGGCGGCAACCTCGTGCTCGCCATCCACGGAGCGGCGGCTCAAATGGAACTTGCGCACAACCGTCAAGGATTACGAAAAAATCGGCCGGCACGATCCCAAGTGGGACGCGGCGGCCAACGAAGCTCTGACGCTCTACTCGCAATGGCGCACGGAGCCGGAGAAACAAACCGACGCCCTCGCGCAGCAGATCGCACAGAAATGCGAGAGTGCGGTCACCGCCGGCTGCCGTGATGCGCTCGTCTCCTACGTCCACACGCGTTTCGTGCTCAACCGGCCCGGCCACGCGCCGGAGGAGATCGCCTCGACGCACCGGCAGATTGCGCAAGGGTTGAAGGCCAGCCACTACTCGAGCCTGCGGAAATTCTACGGCTTCCTTCGGGCCGGCGAACACCTCTATGCGCTCAAACCGATTCCGAAACTGGAAGTCACCGAGATGATGAACGATGCCGCGACGCAACTGTCGCTTGCGCTCAAGGAAGACGACGCACCCTACGGCGAACTCGTGCAGGCATCACGAGCGTTC
>DATDFH010000055.1:0-8039 GCA_036522715.1 Verrucomicrobiia bacterium | reverse complement strand
GAGCCGCACGACCTGATCGACGGCGTACTCCTTGCCGATGCCGCCGAAGTCGAGGCTCATGCCCGGCTCGGGCAGGAAAACTTTTCCGGGCGCGCGCTGCACTTTGCGCCAGCCGACTTTCTTCATGGCGCCCTCGATGGCTGCGTCGTCGGGGATCACGGGCGGGTCAGCCTTCCAGTTCCAAAGCTGGATTAGCGGCAGCGCCGTCGGATCGAACACGCCACGCGTCAGAAAGTGCGCCTCGTGGCAGCACGCGAGCAGGCGCTCGGTTTCGGGATCAATGTTGACCCACGACTTGCCGGACTGGCGGCTGATTTCGCACGTCAAACTTTCGGGGAGGAAACGCGAGTAGCGCGTTTCAAAGTCCGCAACCCACTGGAGCGCCGCCGCCGCGAATTGCTCCGCCAGCGCCGGCCCGGCGGCGAAGTGGATGCGGCACGCCGTGCCCATCGCATGGAACGTCAGCGTGTGCGCGCCGTCGCGAAACGTGCGTTGGGCCGAGGCGCGGATGCGTTCATGAACGCTCGGTTGCATTAAAATGACGGCGACCCTCTGATCGTAAATATTTTGGCGAACGGATGCGCCCCTATCGAAGAGACACCGACATACACTGTGTGACCGCGCAATGAAAGCTGGCCGCTCAAGTCCACGTCGAACAACACGCTCGCCGTCTTCACCTCGATACGCTGCGGCCGCAAGCCGCGGACCAAACGATGTCGGGGGCCTGAACCAGAAAGGCGAGGAGAGAAACGCACCCAGCGAGCCGTCGCAGGATGGAGGCGGGACTTGAGGGTGATCCGGCGCGCATTGTGCGGTAACTTAAGGACACGCCGGGTGGAGTCAAACGCTGAGTCTACGCATTTCTTGTCCAGCTAGAGTCGCCCCTCCTCCAGCTTCGCCAGCACTTCCGGATCGCGCACGTCCACCCAGCGGCCTTGAATTTCCAGCCCGGCGACGCGGCGCCCAGCGGCGAGCATCGCGCTCAACGCATCGGTCAATTCATATTCGCCGCGCGGAGATTTCTGGAGCCGCGCGGTGAATTCGAACACGCCCGGTGTGAAGAGGTAAATGCCGGCGTTGTACCAGGCGGGCGCGCTGGCTTTAAGCCAGCCTTCGTGCCGCAATTCATCGAGCTGCGCCGCGGTGGGTTTCTCCACCAGGTGCTTGAGGCAAAATTTTTCGTCGAAGAAAAACAAGCCGCCCTTGGTCACGTCCTCGCTGCCCGTCACCGTGACGAGTCCAGCGAAGTCGCTCTCACCCCAGCGCTGCAACATCCGCTGATACGTCTCCGGCTTCACGAGGATATCGCCATAGGTCAGCAGGAACGGAGAGGCGCCGACAAAACTCTTCGCCAGTTCTGGCGCCTTGCCCGTGCCGTCCTGCACCACCTGCCGACCGTACGAAATGCGCACACCAAACTTCGCGCCGTCGCCAAAACAATCCTCGATCGTCTCCGCCATGAAACCCGTCACGATGAAAAACTCGCGGATGCCCGCGGCCTTCAGTCCGTCGAGGATTTGTTCGAGGATGGGTTTGCCCTGCACGCGCAGCATTGGCTTGGGAACTTCATTCGTGAGTTCCCTCATGCGCGTGCCTTTCCCCGCGGCGAGGATGACGGCTTTCATTTAACGCAAAGCCGCGAAGCCGCAAAGGCGGTGCAGCGCACAGGGGTTTCCTTCTCGTTGCGTCTTTGCGTCTTTGCATTGAAATCTCATGCGCCAAACTTGTCGAACATCTTCGCGTTCGCCTGCATGTAGCGGATGAGATACTTCGCCTCGAACAGCCCGAGCGAGCCGAGGTTCGCGCCGGTTTCGGTGAAGCGGTCGAGTTTGTCCGAACCACTGACCGCCGAGTGCAGCAGCACCGGCTGCGGGTGCCACGAGTGGCTCTTCATCGAACACGGCGTCGAGTGGTCGCCGGTGATCGCCAGCACGTCGGGTTTTTTCGCCAGCAGGATCGGCAGCGCGGCGTCGAAGTCTTCGATGGCCTTTTTCTTCGCGGCGAAGTCGCCGTCCTCGCCGGCTTTGTCGGTGTATTTGTAGTGGATGAAAAAGAAGTCGTAGTTCGCGTGCTCCTTCACGTAACGCTCGAACTGCTCGGCAATCGTCTGCGGCCCCTCGATCTTCTTCATGCCGACAAGCTGCGCGAGCCCTTTGTACATCGGATAGACCGCGAGCGCGGCGGGCTTGAGTTGGTAACGCTGCTCGAAGCTGGGCATCTCCGGCTGGTGCGCGATGCCGCGCAACAGGAAGCCGTTTGCCTTCGGGTGCTTCGCGATCAGCGGCAGCGCCTTCTTGTAGAACTCGGCGACGGCCTTCGCGGTTTTCTTCTGGCCAGCGGATTTTGCGTTCTCCGGCTTCGCCGTAGCGATGGGCAGACCTTCGCGGTTGGGATCGGTTGAAGTCACCGGGCCTTCGAGTCCCTTGCCGCGGAACACGACGACAAAGCGGTGTTCCTTGCCGGGCCGGATGATGACTTCAACGTCGCCGACCTTGCGGATCTTTTTCGCGAGCAGTTTGCACAACTCTTCGCAAACATCGGTCGGGATGCGGCCGGCGCGGCGGTCCTTCACAATGCCTTTCTTGTCGAGCGTGCAGAAGTTCGCGCGCGCGGCGACGTCGCCGGCCTTCAATTCGAGCCCGAGGCCGAGCGCTTCGATCACGCCGCGACCAACCTGGAACTCCAAGGGGTCGTAGCCGAACAGGCCGAGGTGGCCCGGCCCGCTGCCCGGCGTGATGCCCGGCGCGACGGGGGTCATGCGGCCTTGTGCGCAGCCGGCGGCGACGAGTTTGTCGAGGTTCGGAGTGTGGGCGGCTTCAAGCGGCGTCACTTCGTCTTGCGCGGCAGTGGCGATGTCGCCAAGGCCGTCGAGGACGCAGAGCACGAGCTTGGCTCCGGTTTTGAGAGTCAGTTCAGAATACAATTGATCCAGTTTCATGTTCAGGTTCAGGTTTGGAACCCGCCGGCGGAATGCCGGCAGCGGCGGGGATAATGGAGCAGCCGTGCCGAGCGTCAACGGGATTTCAGTGGCCGGTCCGGTGCTGAATCGAAAGATTGCGGCCGACGAAATGCCTCGCTAGTATTGCGGGCGTGAGCATGCCCGCCTTGCATGAGTTTCATGCGGCGTCGGCCACCCCCGCCGGCGCAAGCTTGGTGCCGGCACCCTTCGGGAGGTGGACATGACCTCGCCGCCTCCGCCCACGTTCACACGCCGCGTGGCTGAAATCTTGGGAATGGCGTGCACCTACTACCTCGCGGCACGGCTGGCGCTGTTGCTGGCGATTCCGCCGGGTTATGCGACCGCCGTCTGGCCCGCCGCCGGTCTGGCCTTGGGCGGAACGCTCCTGTTTGGTTACCGCGTGTGGCCGGGGATTCTCCTCGGCTCCTTCCTGGCGAATGTCTGGACTTCTCTCGACACAACGAGCGCCGTTTCGATTCTGAAATCCGTTGCGCTGGCGGCGAGCATCGGCGCGGGCGCGTCGTTGCAGGCGATGGCTGGCGCGTGGCTGGTGCGGCGCTTCGTCGGCTGGTCAACCACGCTCGTGCTCGAAGAGAAAGTCCTCAAGTTTCTGGCTCTCGGTGGACCGGTGAGTTGCATGGTGAATGCCACGGTGGCCGTCACGAGCTTGTGGACTGCGGGCGCCATCCAATGGTCGAGTTACCCATTCCATTGGTTTACGTGGTGGGTCGGTGACACGATCGGCGCGCTGATTTTTGCGCCGCTGGTGTTGATCTGGCTGGCGCCGACACGGCCCATTGGATTGCGCCGGCAGCTTTCGGTGTCGCTGCCGCTCGCGCTGGCTTTTGGGATGGTGGTCGCGGTGTTCGTTTACACCAGCGCGCTGGAGCAGCGCCGCTTGAAACTGGAATTCGACCGGAGCACCGACAATCTTGCGCAGACGCTGGGCCGGACGTTCGACGGCTATCTGGACGCGCTCGGCTCGGTGGAAAGCCTGTTGGCAAGTTCGCCCGAGATCGATCGACGTGGGTTTGCCCGGTTTGCCGAGCAACTGGCGGCGCGCCATCCGGGGATTCACGCAGTGTCGTGGCACCCACGCGTGACTGATGCGGAACGAAGCGCGGTTGAGGCAGCGGGGCGACGGGACGGGCCCAAGAACTTTCAATTCACCGAACGAGACGCCGAGCGGAAGCTGATCCGGGCTGCTGATCGGGCGGAATATTTTCCTGCCTACTTTGTCGAGCCGCTGAAACGAAACCGGGCCGCGCTCGGCTTCGACTCGGGTTCCATCTCGTCGCGGCTCCAATCCATGAACCGCGCGCGCGACACCGGCCAGCCGGCGGCCACCGGACGGATCACGATTACGCAGGATCCCGGCCGGCAAGCGGGTGTGATGGTTTTCACGCCGCTGTACCAGCCGGGCAGTTTGCCGGCGACAGTGGCGGAGCGGCGCCAGGATATTCGTGGCTTCGCCGCAGCTCTGTACCGGATCGGTGACATGATGGAGACTGTGTCCACCGAGGCCCGGCGTGAAGGAATTGAAATCAGACTTTTCGACGAAGCGGCGCCCGAATCACAGCGCCTCGCCTATGACAGTTCCGCACGCGCGCCAAGCGCGACGAATTCAACCGCTGCATCGGAGCCGCGCAAGAGTCCGCTGGCGCTCGCGCGGACCGTCTCCTACGCGATGGCCGGCCGGCCGTGGGTGCTGGAGTTCACACCCGCGCCGGAATATTTCGCCCGCTACCGCTCGTGGCTCGCATGGGGCGTGCAGGCTGGCGGGTTGTTGTGCACCGGACTATTGGGGGCGCTGTTGCTCGTGGTCACAGGACGGACGGTGAGGACCGAAGTCCTGGTGACCGAGCGGACCGCGGAGTTGCGCCAGGCCAACCAAGACCTGCGGCATCAAGTTGCCGAGCGCGAACGCGCGGAGGGCGAATTGCGCAAAACACAGGACGGCCTGGAGCGCCGCGTTCTCGAGCGGACGGACGAACTGGCCAGGACCAACACCGCGCTCCAGACGGAGATTCATACCCACGAGCAGACCGAACAAGCACTCCGGGTGAAACAGCGTGAGTTGGTGGAGTTCATTGAAAATGCCGCCGTCGGAATGCGCCGCGTGCTCGCCGACGGCACCATTCTCTGGGCAAATCAATTCGAACTCGAGATGCTCGGGTACGCGCGCGCGGAATACGTCGGCCATCACATCGAGGAATTTTTTCAGGACCCGCGCACCGCCCAGGAGATATTCCTGCGGCTCAATCGCGGCGAAGCCTTGCACGATTTTGAAACCCAGCTCCGCTGCAAGGACGGCTCGATCAAACACGTATTGATCAACTCCAACGTGCTCTGGAAGGGCGGCCAATGCCTCGACGCGCGGTTCTTCACGCGCGACATCACCGAGCGCAAACGCGCCGAGGCGCAGATCACCGCGTCGCTTAAGGAGAAGGAAGCGCTGCTGAAGGAGATTCATCACCGGGTCAAAAACAATTTGCAGGTCATTTCGAGCCTGCTTAGAATGCAGGCAGGCGCGATGCAGGACCCACACGCCCGCGAGTTGTTCCAGGAGAGTCAGGACCGGGTAAAGACTATGGCCCTCATTCACGAACGGCTTTGCCAGTCGCAGAATCTGGCCGGAATCGAATTCGACCACCATCTGCGCGATCTTGCGTCGATGGTCTTCCGCTCCTACAGCACCCGCTCCGGCGCCATCACCTTGAACGTCCAGGCCGAGTCCGCGTTTCTGGCGATCGAAACCGCTGTCCCCGTCAGCATCATGGTCAATGAGATGGTTTCCAACTGCCTCAAGCACGCCTTTCCTGACGGACGAAGCGGAGCCGTCTCGATCCAATTCCGCCGGGACGATCAACAGCGCTTTCACCTGGTCGTGCGCGACAACGGCGTCGGGCTTCCGGGAGATTTTGCTTCGCTCTCCACATCGTCCCTCGGCCTGAGCCTGGTCAATATCCTGACCGAGCAACTCGGCGGCGAACTGGCCTGCCGCACCGGCAACGGCACGGAATTTGAACTTACTTTTCGCGGGCAGACTCACATTGGAAGGAGTTGAACATGCACAAAACGAAAATCATGGTGGTCGAGGACGAAGGCATCGTGGCGGCCGACCTCAACCAGTCTCTGACTGCGTTGGGTTATCAGGTGAGTGCGTCGGCCCGGAGCGGCGAAGACGCCGAACGCGTCGCCGGCCAGTCACCACCCGACCTGGTGCTGATGGACATCCGCCTCAATGGTGGGATCGACGGCATCGAGGCGGCCAACCGCATCCGCGAACAGTACGATGTGCCGGTGGTCTTCCTGACCGCGCACGCCGACGAGCCGACGTTGCAACGCGCCAAGGCCACGTCTCCATTCGGCTACATCCTCAAGCCCTACGAAGAGCGCGTGCTGCACACAACGATCGAGATCGCCCTTTACCGGCACAAGACCGAGGCACGGATCAAACAGGTTGAAGCCTGGCTGGCTGCCATTTTGGAAAGCATCGGGGACGCGGTTGTGGCCACGGATCGCTGGGGTTTGATCTCGTTCATCAACGCGGCCGCGTCCGCCGCCACCGGTTGGGATCGCACCGAGGCATTTGGAAAATCGCTGGGCGAAGTCTTCCCACTGCTCGACGCCGTGACGCGCCAGCCGGTGGAAAGTCCCGTGGGCAGGGTTGTGTTTGACGAGACGGTCTTTCACTCCGACACCCCGCTGATATTGCTCGGTCACGACAAGGCTGAGCATCCCGTTGCATACACGGCTTCGCCGATTCGCGATCACCAGGGGAAGATCACCGGCGTCGTCTGGGTCTTCCGGATGGACACGGCGCGCCATTGGGCGGAGGCGGAGCGGACGCGCCTGATGAGCGCACTTCAAGCCGCGCCCGTTAAAGTCACGAGCTAGGGTCGCATCCCCGACGTGGGGCGAGGCTGCGTCGAGCCGGGTGCATTTCAATCCGCAAAGGCTCGACCGGATCCTGCCTCATCGTCAGTCTCGCCGTCGCTGAATGAACCCACTCCCACTGCACGAATTCCATGCCGGTCTGAACGCGCGGTTCATCGAGGTGAACGGCGAGGAGGTCGTGGCCAGTTACGGTGATGCGTTCGCGGAGCATCGGGCGCTCTGCGAATCGGCGGGGGTGCTTGATTTGAGTCTTCGCAGCCGCCTGTGTCTCACCGGCGCTGATCAGATCGCGTTTCTCCACGGCCAGGTCACCAACGACATCAAGGCGCTGCGAGTGGGCGGGGGCTGTTACGCCGCGCTCGTCACCAACAAGGGCCGGATGCAAAGCGACCTCCAAGTGTGGCGCCTTCCGGATGAGTTGTTGCTCGACTTCGAGCCGGGCCTTTCGCGCGCGGTCGCTGAGCGGCTGGAGAAATTCATCGTCGCAGACGACGTGCAGGTGGTGGACGTGGCCCCGCACTTCGGGCTGCTGAGTGTGCAAGGGCCGCGGGCCGTCGAAGTGATCCGCGCGCTGACCTTGCCGGTCGAGTTGCCCCTGACGCCGAACACATCCGCGACTTTCACCGATGCGACGCTTGGCCAGGTATATGTGATGAACCTCCCGCGCCTTGGCTCCACGGGCTTCGATCTCTTCGTGCCGACGGACTCCCTCGCCGCCGTCGCGGACAAACTCATCGCCGCAGCGAGTCAACTCGGCGGACGCGCCTGCGGCTGGGACGCCCTTGAGATCGCGCGCATCGAAGCCGGCATTCCACGATTTGGCGCCGACTTGGACGAAACCACGCTTCCGCCTGAGGCTGGCGCGGGCTTCGACGCTCGTGCGGTGAGCTACACCAAGGGCTGCTATATCGGGCAGGAAGTCCTCAACCGCATCCGCACCATCGGCCACGTGAACCGGCAACTCGCCGGCGTCCGCCTTGCCGACGATCTCACCGCACTTCCCGCGCGCGGCGTCAAGTTGCTGAAGGACGGCAAAGAGGTCGGCTTCATCACCACGGCCGCACGCTCGCCGCTCTTGAACAAAAACATCGCGCTCGGCTTCCTCCGTCGCGAGGTCGTTGCGGCTGGCACGGAGCTGCAGGCGCGCACCGCTGGCGGCGAACATTCAGCGACCGTCGTC
>DATDFH010000054.1:0-4958 GCA_036522715.1 Verrucomicrobiia bacterium | reverse complement strand
GATGCCGCCCACGTCGGTGGTGCGCAGGCGGATTTGATACGCGGATTTGACGAGCGAGAAGCCTTTGCTGAAGCTCACGACCAGCACCGCCAACAGCGCGAGGGTGAACACGACGAACAGGCCGACCTTCCACTCGAAACGACTCTGGCTCATATCAAAAGTATTGTTCCTTCGGGTCTGAAATGCCGCTGACGAACTGGTGCACGATCGGGTCGTCCGACTTCATCGTCGCGTCGGGCGTGCCGGTGAAATAAATCCGGCCCTCGTGCAGCATCAGGATGCGCCGGCCGATGCAGCAGGCGCTGCGCATGTCGTGCGTGACGGCGATGGACGTGACCTTCAGCCGCTCAGAGATGCGCCGGATCAGTTTGTCGATGCTGTCGGCCACAATCGGGTCGAGGCCGGTCGTCGGTTCGTCGTACAAGATGAACTCAGGTTGATAGATGATCGCGCGCGCCAGACCCACGCGCTTGCGCATGCCGCCGGACAATTCGGCGGGCATTTTGGCCTCGATGCCGCGAAGGTCAACCATCTCCAACGCCGCGGCAACCTTCGCGTCAATTTCCTTCTCGGTCAGCAGGTGGTCGCGGCGCAGCGCGAAGGCGACGTTTTCCTTCACGCTCAACGAATCGAACAGCGCGGCGCTTTGAAAGAGCATGCCGAACTTTCGCCGCACACGCAGGAGACCGCGTTCGTTCAACCGGCCAATGCTCTCGCCGTCCACCAGCACATCCCCGGCATCAGGTTGCAGCAGGCCGATGAGGTGTTTGAGCAGGATGCTCTTGCCCCCGCCGCTGCGGCCGATGATTACGACCGCCTCGCCCTTTTCGATGCGCAGGTCCACGCCGTTGAGCACGCGCTGCGGCCCGAAGCTTTTCTGCAAGGCACGCGTCTCGATCATAAGCCCGCCAGCAGCCGCTCCAGCGCGAGCGTCAGGAAAAAATTGCTGATCAGGATCGTGATCGACGAGTACACGACCGCTTCGGTGGTGGCGCGGCCCACACCCTCCGCGCCGGTGCCGCAGTGCAGGCCCTTGTAGCAACTGATCAGCCCAATCGTTGCGCCGAAGATCACGGCCTTGATCATTCCCATCGCCAGGTCCACGGCTCCCGTGTAACGGACCATGTTGTGCCAAAGGTACGCGGGGTCGATGCCCATGAGGAACACTCCGACAAAATACCCGGACGCGATGCCGACGGTGATCGACTCGGCGGTCAGCAACGGCACCGTGATCACAGTGGCCACCATCCGTGGCGTGATCAAGTAATCCACCGGGTGCGTCGCCAGCGAACGCAGCGCGTCGATCTGCTCAGTCACGCGCATGGTGCCCAGTTCGGCGGCGATGGCGGCGCCGACGCGGCCGGCAACCATCAGGCCGGTGAGCACCGGGCCGAGTTCGCTGCACATCGACACACCCACCACGGCCATCGTGGCGGTGTCCATCTTGACCTTGTGGAACTGGAAGAAGGTTTGCGCGCACAACACCATGCCCGTGAACGCGCCGGTGATGAGCACGACCGACTGCGACTTCACGCCGACGAAGTGCATCTGCTGGACGGTGGCGCGCCAGTCGGGCTTGTGGGTGAACAGCGAGCGGACAACCTCGACAAGCAGCAGCCCCAGCCGGCCCGTTCCTTCGAGCGACTCCGCGACCAATTTGACAGCAAGGCTGTGCATCCGTGTAGCGGCGCCATTCAACCTTCCTTGACGGACGGTGCAATGAAAAACAAAACGCCATCCCAGGCGGGATGGCGTTCGGAAACCTTTTCGTCGGGGTCAGCTCACCGGCATCGCGCCTTCCGTCGCCGCTTTCTGGTTGAAGATCAGTTTCTCGGCCTCGGCGGTGACGTTGACAGGTTCGCCGTCGTGGATGTGGCCCTTGAGGCGCTCCTCGGCCAGCGGGTCTTCGAGATAACGCTCGACCGCGCGGCGCATCGGACGCGCGCCGTAAGTCGGATCGTATCCCTTGCTGACGAGGAATTCCTTCGCCTTCTCATCGAGCACGAGCGCGATGCCGCGTGTCTTGAGGCGCTCGCCGACCTTCGCGACCTCCAGATCGAGGATGCGGATTAGATCGGGCTTGCTCAGCGAGCGGAAGACGATCACGTCATCAAGGCGGTTGAGGAACTCCGGCTTGAAGACGCGCTTCGTCTCGTCGAGGATTTTCTCGCGCATCTTGTCGTAGGTCGCCTCTTCGCTGACCGCGCCGAAGCCCATCGTGCCCTGCTTCTTGATCGTCTCGGCGCCGACGTTCGAGGTCATGAGGATGATCGTGTTGCGGAAATCGATCACGCGCCCCTGGCTGTCGGTGAGTTTGCCCTCCTCCAGAATCTGAAGCAGCATGTTCATCACGTCGGGGTGGGCCTTTTCGATTTCGTCGAAGAGCACCACGGAATAAGGCTTGCGGCGGACCTGCTCGCTCAACTGGCCGCCTTCCTCGTAACCGACGTAGCCCGGCGGCGAACCAACCAGCCGCGACACGGTGAACTTCTCCATGTACTCGGACATGTCGAGCTGGATGAGCGACTTGGCGTCGCCAAACATCTGCTCGGCCAGCGCCTTGGCGAGCAGCGTCTTGCCCACACCGGTCGGGCCGAGGAGCATGAAGGTGCCGATGGGACGCTTCGGGTCCTTGAGGTCGGCGCGCGAACGGCGCAGCGCCTTGGCGAGCGCGGTAACCGGCTCCTCCTGGCCGATGACCGTCTTGGCGAGAAACTTTTCGATGTCGAGCAGCTTCTGCATTTCGTCCTGGCCCATGCGCTTGAGCGGGACGCCAGTCCACTTGGCAACCACCTGCAAAATGTCGTCCTCGTCCACGACCACGCGCTTTTCGTCGCGGCTCGTGCGCCAGGCGTTGAGCGTGGCTTCGAGGCGATCCTTCGCCTGCTTTTCCTTGTCGCGCATGGCGGCAGCGCCCTCGAAGTCCTGCTCGCGAATGGACTTTTCCTTCCGCGTCTTGATCTCCTCGATTTCGGTTTCGAGGGATTTCACTTCCGGCGGACGCGTCATCGCGCCAATGCGCGCGCGCGAACCGGCTTCGTCCATGACGTCGATGGCCTTGTCGGGCAGGAAGCGGCCGGTGATGTAGCGGTCGGAAAGCTTCACCGAGGATTCAATTGCCTTGTCGGTGATCTCGGCCTTGTGGTGTTCCTCATACTTCGGGCGAAGGCCCTTGAGGATCTGAATCGCCTCGTCAACGGTCGGTTGATCGACCTGAACGCTCTGGAACCGGCGTTCGAGCGCGGCGTCCTTCTCGATGTACTTGCGATACTCGGTGAGCGTGGTGGCGCCGATGCACTGCATTTCGCCGCGGCTCAGCGCGGGCTTGATGATGTTCGAGGCGTCCATCGTGCCCTCGGCCGAACCGGCACCGACGATGGTGTGCAACTCGTCGATGAAGAGAATGATGTTCTTCGCGCGGCGAATCTCGTCCATCACGGCCTTGATGCGTTCCTCAAACTGGCCGCGATACTTGGTGCCGGCAACCATCAGCGCGAGGTCGAGTGTGATGACGCGCTTCTCGCGGAGCAACTCGGGCACGTTGCCCTTGGCGATCTCCTGCGCGAGACCTTCGACGATGGCAGTCTTGCCCACGCCGGCTTCGCCAAGCAGGACGGGATTGTTCTTGGTGCGCCGACAGAGAATTTGGATGACGCGCTCGATCTCGTTCTTCCGGCCGATGACCGGGTCCATATCGCCCTTGCGCGCAATCTCGGTGAGGTCGCGACCAAAGGCTTTGAGCGCCGGCGTCTTGACCTCGCCTTTTTTCTCGGCGGGCTTTTCCGGCGCGGCAGCGCCCTCACCACCGCCGGCAGCCTGCTCCTCCTGCTGCGCGAAGTTCGGGTCGAGTTCCTTCAAAATTTCCTGGCGCGTTTGCTCGATGTCCACGTCCAGACTCTTGAGCACGCGCGCGGCGACGCCATCGCCTTCGCGGAGCAAGCCGAGGAGGATGTGCTCGGTGCCGACGTACGTGTGATTGAGCGCCTTGGCCTCCTTCGCGGCGAGCGAGAGAACCTTCTTCACACGCGGAGTGTAGGGAATGTTGCCAACCTGCTTTTGATCGGGGCCGGTGCCAACCTGCTTCTCGACCTCCATGCGGACGGTTTCGAGGTCGAGGCCCATCTTCTGGAGCACGTTGACGGCGACGCCCTGGCCGAGCTTGATGAGGCCGAGGAGAATGTGCTCGGTCCCCACAAAGTTGTGGTTGAAGCGGTCGGCTTCCTTCCGCGCGAGCGCGAGCACCTGCTGCGCGCGCGGCGTGAAGTTGTTCATGGCTTCGTCGCTCATAGTCTTACCATGTTCCGGTCGTTACTTTTTGTCCAGTCCGTCGCCGGACGGTGACGCGGGCTTTGCGAGCGGCCGTGCCACGTGCCGCAACTGCTCCCGCAACATGTCTGCTCTCAGCAAGTCGCGTTCCTCGGCGGCGAGCTTCTCGGAAAACTTCTTCTGCAAGTGCGCCGGCTGGGTGACGACGAACAACTCATCGACCAGCGGGCGTTCCACGCCGGGGAACAAGCCCAGATCCACGCCCAAACGCAGCAGGGACAGCATGTTCATCGTCTCTTTCGAGCTGATGCTGTGGGCGTTGGCGAGGATGCCGTAGGCGCGGCCAATGTGGTTGAGCACCATCTTGGGCTTCTTCTCCATGAGGCTGCCGCGGGCGTTTTCCTCGTGCTCGATCAACTGGAGCAGGACCTTGTTGATGCGCTCAACAATGTCCGCTTCCGTCTCACCGAGCGTCATCTGATTGGACACTTGGAAGATGTTGCCCAGCGCCTCGGTGCCCTCGCCGTAGAAACCGCGCACCGCCAGGCCGAGCTTGTTCACCGCCTGGATGATCGAATTGATCTGCTCGGAGAGCACCAGCGCGGGCAGGTGCAACATGGCGCTCACGCGGATGCCAGTGCCGAGGTTGGTCGGGCACGCGGTGAGGTAACCCAGCTCCGGCGAGAAGGCGT
>DATDFH010000053.1:0-3545 GCA_036522715.1 Verrucomicrobiia bacterium | reverse complement strand
CCCCTCACCCTGGTCCTCTCCCCCAGTGGGGGAGAGGGTGCCCGAAGGGCGGGTGAGGGGGCCGGCGTCCGCTCCAAGCATCTTCGCGATGCCGAAGTCGGCGATCTTCACGCGGCCTGCTTTGTCCAACAGCAGATTCTCCGGCTTGATGTCGCGGTGGACGATGCCGTGCTCGTGCGCGTATTGCAGCGCCTCGCACACGGGCGGCACGATGGCCAACGCTTGCTCAGGCGTGAATCGGCCGGCCTTCATCGCCTGCCGCAGGTTCACGCCATCCACGAATTCCATGAGCAGGAAATAAAAGCCGCCCGCCTGGCCGAAATCGTGAATGGTCACGATGCTCGGATGATTGAGCGCCGCGAGCGCCTGCGCCTCGTGGGTGAAACGCTGCGCGAACTTCGCATCGGCCACGCGTTCGGGCGCGAGGAGCTTGAGCGCGACGAGGCGGTTGAGCGATTTCTGCCGCGCCCGGTAAACCACGCCCATGCCGCCGCGCCCGAGGCATTCGAGGATTTCGAGCTGCGGAAAGTGCGGGGCGAGTTCCGCCGGCGAGAGCGCAGGGCGGGGCGAAACAATCTTCGTTCCGTGCGGCCCGGTGGCCTCGCCGGTGATGGCAGTCGCCGGATCGAGGTTCAACGCGCCCAGACAGCGGGGGCAGAGACCGTCCACGCCGCCGCCGACGAGTGGGGCGCCGCAGCGCGGACAGACACCGGACGATGGTTCGTTCATGCCCATTACTTAAGAACTCGCAGTGCGTTGTGGCGGACAATCGGCAAAAAGTTCACGCGTGCCCCAGCGCGGCGACCACCGCGCGCATTTCGTCGTCCACATCCGCTGGATTCGACACGGTGCCGGCGACCTCCTCGCGGAACACTTCGCGGAAGCGTTTCCGCAGCCGGTGCACGGAACTGCGTGCCGAGGCCGGCTCCACGCCGAGAGCTTTCGCCAGTTCATCGTAGGGAATGTCGCCGCGCGCGGCCGTGAGGCAGGGTTTCAAAATGTCGTAGTCGGTGAGCCGGCCTGCCGCGTCGTATTCCGCCCGCAGGCGCGCCATGACCTGCGCCAGCAACGTCAGCGCCCAACGTTGCTCGTAGAGATGATCGGCGGACAGCGCACCCGCGCTGTCGGCGGCGCACTGAGATTCGATGAGCGCGGTGTCGAGATTGAGGGCCGGTTGTCCCGACCCGCGCTTCTGCGCCCGCGCGCGGTCCCATTCGTTGGCGAGGAAGCGCTTCATGGCCACGAGCAGGAAGGTGCGGAAGCGGCCCTTGTCGCGATCCGCCGCGTGGAGCCATTCCTTCGCGAGCAGGCGCGCGAAGAATTCCTGCGTGAGGTCTTGCGCGTCATGCATGTCGTGACCGAGCCGTCGCACGTAGCCATACAGCGGCGGCCAATACGTCCGGCACAGGTGCTCCAGCGCCGCCGATGAATGCGCCGCATCCTCGCTCCGCGCTGCCAGCACGACCGACCAGCGTGTAGTGTGAAACACGGGTGATCCGATCGGCGGAGGCGGCGTGGTTCCCGTGTGTGGCATCACCTGCTAGTTAAGCAAGGACCGCGCAATGTGGCGAGGGCGGAGGAAAAATGGCCGTGGGTTTTTGGGCCGACGGTCAGAGCGACCGATTACTTCTTCTTGTCCACTGCGCTTGCGATTCTCTTCGGCTCGGCTGCATCTCACGCCAGCGCCTGGCGAATCACATTTCCCGCCACGTCGGTCAGGCGCTCTTCGCGGCCGTTGTGGCGGAAGGTGAGCTTCGTGTGGTCCATGCCGAGCAGGTGCAGGATCGTCGCGTGAATGTCGTGGACGTGCGTCTTGTCCTCGGCGGCACGCAAGCCGACCGCATCGGTCGCGCCGATCACCTGGCCACCCTTCACGCCGCCGCCCGCGAGCCACATCGAGAAGCCGTGTGGATTGTGGTCGCGGCCGTTCGTGCCTTCGCTCATCGGCATGCGGCCAAACTCGCCGCCCCAGATGACGAGCGTTGAGTCGAGCAGCCCGCGCGATTTCAAGTCCTTCAACAACCCGGCCACGGGCAGGTCGCTCGCGGCACAAAGCTTGGTGTGGTTCTCGTTGAGCTTCGAGTGGCCGTCCCAGCCGTTGGTGTCGCCGCAGTAAAGTTGCACGAAGCGCACGCCGCGCTCGATCATCCGTCGCGCGAGGAGGCAGCGCAGGCCGAACTCCGAAGTGGTCTTGTGGTCGAGTCCGTAGAGCCGGCGCGTCGCGGCGGTTTCGCCGGAGATGTTCACGACCTCGGGCGCGTGGCTCTGCATCCGGAACGCGAGCTCGTAGGCGGCGATGCGTGCGGTGAGTTCCGAGTCCGCATCGGCGGGCCGGAGGCTTTCGCGATTGAGTTGGTTGATCAACTCCACCGTCGCGCGCTGCTGTTCGCCGGACACGTTGGGCGGCGTGTTGAGATTCAGAATCGGCGAAGTGCCGCCGCGGAGGATCGTTCCTTGATACGTCGCCGGCAGGTAGCCGTTGCTCCACGCGGGCGCGCCGCCCTTCACCCAACCCTCCGGGTCGGGCATCACGACGAACGCCGGCATGTTCTGGTTCTCCGAGCCAAGCCCGTAAGCCGCCCACGAGCCGAGGCACGGCCGGCCCATGAGGATTGAGCCGGTGTTCATCAGATAGACCGACTCGGGGTGCGTGACGCTGTCGCCGTAACAGCCGCGCAAGAGGCAGAGATCATCCGCGCAACCGGCGATGTTCGGCAGGAACTCGGAGACTTCAAGGCCCGATTGGCCGTGCCGGTGAAACGCGCGCAACGGCGGCATGAGATTGTTCTTCGCCACCGCGCGGCGGGTCTTGAATGCGCCGAAAGATTCGGGAATCGGCCGGCCGGCGAGACGCACGAGGTCGGGTTTTGGGTCGAACAAGTCCACGTGGCTCGGCCCGCCGGACATGAAGAGGAAAATCACGTTGCGCGCGCGGGGGGTGAAGTGCGGCGGAAGCGCCTTGGTCTCACTTGCGGCAGCGAGCAGCCGATCGCGCTCCAGAATTGACGCGAGCGCCAGAGTTCCGAAACCGGCGCCGGCGCGGCGGAGGAAATCGCGGCGCGTCGTTGGGCGCGTCGCGGGGCCGCACGGGCCGGTGCACGGTTTCATTGGATCAATCCACATACACAAACGCGTTGAGGTTGAAGAGCGCGCGGCACAGCTCGCTCAGCGGCGACGTCTTAAGAAACTCGCGGGCCAGTTCCGCTTCACGTGGCGTCGGTTTGCGTCCGAGCACGAGACGATAGGCGAGCGTGGTGCGATCCTCGTTCGTACGCGCGTCGCGGGTCAGCTGCTTCGCCAGCGCTTCGGAGGCCGTGACGACTTCCGTGGCGTTCAACAACGTGAGCGACTGCGGCGCGGTGGTGCTTCGGCCGCGTTCGGGACAGCTCAAGTTATTGTCCGGCGCATCGAACACTTCGAGAAACGGGAAGCGCAGGTTGCGCCGCGCGAAAATGTAGAGGCTGCGTCGCGAGTGTTCAGCGGCGTGATCGTTGGGCGCCCAGCCTTTCGCGCCCTCGAACATCTCCTTGGGAATCGGCGGGAAG
>DATDFH010000052.1:0-7678 GCA_036522715.1 Verrucomicrobiia bacterium | reverse complement strand
AACAAGGCCGCGCTGATCTGGGAGGGCGAACCCGCCAGCGACGGCAAGCCCGGCGAGGAGCGCGTGCTCACTTACAAGCAGCTTCACCGCGAGGTCTGCCGCTTCGGCAACGTGCTCAAGCGAAACGGCGTCGGCAAGGGCGATCGCGTGTTGATCTACCTGCCGATGGTGCCCGAGGCGGCCATCGCGATGCTCGCCTGCACGCGCATCGGCGCGGTGCACAGCGTGGTCTTCGGCGGCTTCAGCGCGCAGTCGGTGGCGGATCGCATCCAGGATTCGGGCGCGAAGGTGGTGATCACGTCGGACGGCGGTTATCGCCGCGGCGCGGTGGTGCCGCTGAAGAAGAACGTGGATGACGCGCTTGAGATCAAGGACGCGGGCGGAAACTCGCTCACCAAGACCATCGAGAAGGTCATCGTGCTGCGCCGTTGCGGCAACGAGGTCCACATCGCCGAGGGCCGCGATGTCTGGTGGCATCGCGAGTTGGATTACGTGGATGCGAACTGTCCGCCGGAGAAGATGGATTCCGAAGCGCCGCTGTTCATCCTCTACACGAGCGGTTCAACCGGGAAGCCGAAGGGCATCCTCCACACCACCGCCGGTTATCTCCTCGGCGTGAAGTTGACCCACAAGTTGGTCTTCGACATTCGCGATGAGGATGTTTTCTGGTGCACGGCCGACGTGGGCTGGGTCACCGGCCACAGCTACATCGTCTATGGTCCGATGGCGAACGGCGCGACGGCGTTGATGTACGAGGGCGCGCCCAACTGGCCCGAGCCGGATCGTTTCTGGCGGATCATCGAGAAGTACGGCGTCAGCATCCTCTACACCGCGCCGACGGCGATCCGCGCGTTCATGAAGTGGGGCGACAAATGGCCGAAGAAGCACAACCTCAAATCGCTCCGCCTGCTCGGCACCGTTGGCGAGCCGATCAATCCCGAAGCGTGGATGTGGTATCACGAACACATCGGCGGCAAGCGTTGCCCGATCGTGGACACGTGGTGGCAGACCGAGACCGGCGCGATCATGATCACGCCGTTGCCGGGCGCGATCCCGACCAAACCCGGCACGGCTACGCTGCCGTTTTTCGGCATCCACGCCGAAGTTGTGGACAACGAGGGCAACCCGGTTCCGAAGGGCAGCGGCGGCAAGCTCGTCATTCGCAAACCGTGGCCGAGCATGTTGCGCGGCCTCTGGGGCGACCCGCAGCGCTACAAGGAAGTTTATTGGACCGAGGTCAAAGGCAGCTACTTCACCGGCGACGGTTGCCGGCAGGATGCGGACGGTTATTTCTGGATCGTCGGCCGCATCGACGACGTGCTGAACGTCGCCGGCCACCGCATCGGCACCTCGGAAGTCGAGAGCGCGATGGTCAGCCATCCGTCGGTGGCCGAGGCCGCCGTCGTCGGCCGCCCGGACGAACTGAAGGGGCAGGCGCTCGTATGCTTCGTCACGCTCAAGACCGGCCAGCACGCGACGCCCGAACTCAAGAACGAGTTGCGCAACCATGTCGGCAAGGAAATTGGCCCCGTGGCCAAGCCCGACGACATCCGCTTCGCCGACGCGCTGCCCAAGACGCGCTCCGGAAAAATCATGCGCCGCCTGCTCAAGCAAATCGCCGCTGGCGTGGAAGTGAAGGGCGACACGACGACGCTCGAAGACCTCAGCGTGCTGGCCAAGCTGGCGAGCAGCGAGGAGTGACAATGTGCTTGGCGGCTCGTCGGCAGCATACGGCTTAATCCGCCGGCAGTGCGCGTTCAAAAATTTTCGGGAGACTCTCCTGAATTTTCCGTGGCTGAATCGTTATTGATTCGCGTCTTCCCCGAAGGCAAACCTTGACGCACAGGAGCATTTCATTAAGATACACACTCGACCAAGCAGTCGCGTAGTGTCCGTGAAAACTTTCGTTCGAAAGAAACCCACCGCAGGGCCGCCGGTCGGCAGGCGTAGATTAACGCCCCGACCCAGGCGATGCCTTGCCCTGATTCGGATCCGGTTCCCTTTTTGACTGCCCTTTAACCTCAAAACCCATCAGTCCCAGTTAGTGAATCCATGAACAAATCAAATGTAATTCTGGCGCTCGGCCTCGTGCCGATGCTGGTTGCCTGTGCCTCGACCGGCCAGGTAACCGTTCTTGAACCGGTCGGTCCGACTCCGCTCCGCGCCACCGCGCCGAAGCCCGAGTCGGACGGAACCCTGAAAGTTTATTCTCTCCGTGGAATCCAGACCGCGGAAGGGGTCAACTATCATCCACACACCGATTACACGCTGGTCTCCGGTGCGAATCAGCGGAAGGAAATCCACAACGCCGGCCATCAGTACGGCGAGGAGCCGGTGGCGGTCTTCCTGCCTGCCGGCGCCTATACCGTCGAGGCTCTCGCTCAGGGTTATCGACGCGTGCGCGTGCCGGTGGTCATCGAGGCGGGTCGGCTGACGGCCGTGTATCTAGAGTCGAGCAAGCGTCCCCAGGTCGCGCAAAGCGACTCGCAGGATTGGGTGCGTCTGCCCGGCGGCACGACGGTGGGTTGGCGGGCGAACCTCGCGGCGGCTACAACGTCTCCACAGGGTTCCGCTCCCAGCCGGTAGGGATTGAACTTCTCGCGAACGGCGTGCTCGCAATCGGGCACGCCGTTTTCATTTGCCCGAACAGCAGAAAGCTTCTTTGCCCCGCCAGCGCGGTGAACGGCGACACGCTGACCTGGAGTCAAGGTTCCCTCCCGAAAAACAGTGAAGTCACCCTGATTTCTCAGGGCGCCTCTCGTGCGCCAAACTCAACATCCGCCTCAGGCCGCCGCTTTCATCTCGTGCATGACGGCCGGCGACGTGGAAGCGTCAGCGATATCGACCTCCTTGGTCTCGCCGACGAAGAGCGCGCAGACGATGCAACACACGACGGAAACCGCCATCGGGTACCACAGGCCGGCGAAGTTGTCTCCCGTCTTGTTGATCAAAGTCAGCCCGATGATCGGCACGAGTCCGCCGAACACACCGTTGCCGATGTGATAGGGCAACGACATCGAGGTGTAACGAATCCTGGTCGGGAACAGTTCGACGAGGAACGCCGCGATCGGGCCGTAGGTCATGGTCACGTAAACGACCTGGATGAGGACGAGCAAGGAAAGCATGACGGGGTTGTAGCCGAAGTACGGGAAGAACATCAGTTGCCCCATCTGCGGAGCGAACGCCGCCATCAATCCGTAGATGGGGTAATATGTCAGAACCGCCAAAGTCATGCCCGCGAGGATGACGGGTTTGCGCCCGACGCGGTCAGAGAGCCGGCCGAAGTAAATGAACAACGGCGTGCCGACCAGCAGCGCCGCGCCAACGATGAGGTTCGAGTCCAGCAGCGGCACCTTGAAGACAGACTGCAAATAGAACAGCGCGTAGAACTGCCCGGTGTACCAGATGACGCCCTGGCCCATCACCGCGCCCAACAAAGCAAGCACGACGAAGCGGCGGTTGTACGGGTTGAGGAAACTTTCGCGCCACGGATTCTTCGAGGTGGCCTTGGCATCCTTCAACTGTTGGAACAGCGGCGTCTCGCGCAATTTCAGCCGGATGTAGAGCGCGATGGCGACGAGGAAAATCGAGATGAGAAACGGAACGCGCCATCCCCAGGCCTTGAAGGCGTCCGTGCCCATCGCCTGCCGCGTGAGGAGGATCACGAACAGGGACACGAACAGACCGACGGTCGCGGTGGTTTGAATCCAGCTTGTGTAGAGGCCACGTTTGCCCTGCGGCGCGTGTTCCGCCACGTAGGTCGCCGCGCCGCCGTATTCGCCGCCGAGCGCCAGGCCTTGCAGGATTCGCAGCGAAATCAGGATCACCCCCGCCGTCGCGCCGAGCGTTTCCACCGTGGGCAGGCAGCCGACCGCGAACGTGCAGAGGCCCATCAAACTGATGGTGACGAGGAAGGTGTACTTGCGTCCGATCAAGTCGCCCATCCGTCCAAACACCAGCGCGCCGAATGGCCGGACGATGAAGCCAATGGCAAAAGTCGCCAGCCACGCGATCAAGTCGCCGAGCGCCGTGCCGGTGTGATAGAACTTGCTGGCGATGGTGGTGGAGAGCGAGCCGAAGATGTAGAAGTCGTACCACTCGATCATCGTGCCGGCGGCAGAGGCGAGGATGATCCGTTGGATGGAGAGTTCGCCCGCGTTCGCACGCGCGCCCGTGGTGGATGGTTCGGTGAGGGGCATGGTTCAGTTCCTCGGTTAGAATTTGTAGATGACCGCGAATTGCACGCGCCAGTCGTCGCCCGGTGCGACGCTCTTGTAACTGGTGCGCAGGTACGAGCCTTCCAAAGCGAGTTGGAGGTTGTCGGAGAGAGAGTAGTAGGTGTTGCCGAAGGCCACTTTGTTCGACGCGCGCGGGTCGGTGGACGCCACGCCCGTGCCGGTGAGGTCGTTGCGGTTCACGTCGTCGATGCCCGCACCGAAGTTGAAGACCCACCGGTCGAAGGGTCCGAGCGTCAACGCCGCCCAGCCGCCGCGGTCGCGGATCGGGATCAATCGCGTGATGTTGACGCCCTGACCGATGCCGCCCAGGTAGGCATCGAGGTTTGCGCCCACGTAGGCTTCGCCTTGGAGCTTGAGCCATGGGGTCAGCGGCAGACTCAGATCGACGTTGCCCGACCAGCTCTTGAAATGAACGCTGTGTGTGAAGTTGGTGAAGTCATGCTCGTCCTCGCCCCAGTGGCCGGACACACCAAGCGTGACCGGGAGTTTGTATAATCCGGGAAAAGTCAGGCTGACGCGGCCCTGCGCGCTTGGATAACCCGCATCGGCGCCGGGATCGGGGAAGAAGTCCTTCGGCGCGGCGAACGCAGGAGCAATCGTGCGGGCCGCGGCGGCTTCGAGTTTCAACTCCACCCGCTCCGCCAGCTTCAAATTTTCGATGAGCCGAAGCTGCGGCCGGCGGAAGTCAAGGTTGCCCTGCCACCAACCGGGACTGAAGTTCACCCTCGGTTGATAGAGTGGCGAGATCGTATCCTTCGCCTGTCCGGCGAGCACGCCGAAGCCGCAGCCGGGCCACTCGAAATTCACATACGCCAGACGCAGGCGCGGGTTGGGCGCGTTCTCCGTCCCGCCACCGTAAAAGTCCGCCTCGATGATGCCGGTCGAACGGAAGGTGTCCGATTGCGGCCCGCGGATGCGGATGCCGAAGCGCGTCTCGTTGGCGGTCATGTTGAACTCGTTGTCGTTCCTGTTGACCTGTTCGGATTCGACCCAGCGCGCGTAGTTGCCGACCGACACGCGCGAGTCATCGTAGGCCGCGTCGAGCTTTACGTAGCCGTAGAGCGCCACATCGAACTTCGGGTTGGAAGGTCTGGCGGGGGCGGGCTGCGTGACTGCCTTTGCGGCGAGCTGAACTTTGACCTGTTCGAGATCACCAGCGAGTTTCTCGACGCGCTGCTGAAGTTCGGAGTTTTGTTTGCGCAGGGCCTCCACTTCGTCGGAGTTCTTCGCCGCCAATGCCTCCTGCGCCCTGCCGTTCGAAGTGCCCATCACGGTCGCCACCGCCACCGTCAGCACCGCGAATTTCAAGCAGCCTTTCATCGATCCTTTCTCCCCCAGCCCGCCGCCCCATTCTGGACCTACGAGTTTTCTTCAACGCAATTATTGGCGCGGGCCGCGCATTGCATAGTGGGGTAAACACCCGCGGGGGCTTGGGGCAAACACCCCATAGTCCGGGAAGCTGCGTCGCACTAACGTCAAGCGGCTGCTGCCCGTGCTCTGCGCAGCGGCAGAAAACGACACGGGTCGATGAACAACACGGCTGTCATCCTGGTACTTCTCGCCACTGGTGGATCGCGGGGCGGGCGACCTCAAATGTGAAGGTGATTGCATGAATTCCCTGTGGCTCGTCATCGGTTCACTCGCCGCGTTTGCCGTGGCGTACCGGTTCTACGGCGCATTCCTGGCGGCGAAGGTCGCAGTGCTCGATGATGCGCGGGCGACGCCTTCGCACCGGCTCACGGACGGCGTCGATTATCATCCGACGAACAAGCTGGTGCTGTTCGGCCATCATTTCGCAGCCATCGCGGGTCCGGGGCCGCTGGTCGGGCCGGTGCTCGCAGCGCAGTGGGGATTTCTGCCCGGCTTCATCTGGATCGTGATCGGCGCGTGTCTGGCCGGCGCCGTGCATGACTTCGTGGTGTTGCTGGCATCGGTGCGGCAGGACGGGCTGTCGCTCCCGCAAATTGCGCGCGCGAACATCGGGCGGTTTTCGGGCGTGATCTCCTCGGTGGCGACGCTGTTCATCGTCATCATCACTCTCGCCAGCGTCGGGATCGTCGTCGTCAACGCGCTGGCCGAAAGCGCCTGGGGCATGTTCACGATCGTGCTGACCATTCCTGCCGCGTTGCTGACCGGATTATGGATCTACAAGATCCGGCCCGGCAAAGTGGGTGAAGCGTCCGTCATCGGCGTGGCGATCGTGTTGCTTGGCGTGATCCTGGGCCGGACGTTCGCGGAATCGGGCGTCGGTCACTTCCTCGTCTTCGACAAGCCGACCTTGTCGCTGATGCTGCCGGCGTATGCGTTCATCGCGTCAGTATTGCCGGTGTGGGTGTTGATGTGCCCGCGGGATTATCTGAGTTGCTACATGAAGATCGGCGTGATGGTCGTGCTTGCGGTCGGCGTGTTCCTCGCGCACCTGACGTTGAAGATGCCGGCGACGACGCCTTTCATCGGCGGCGGCGGGCCGGTGATCTCGGGCGCCGTGTGGCCGTTTGTGTGCATCGTCATCATGTGCGGCGCGATCTCCGGCTTCCACGCGCTCGTCGCATCCGGGACGACGCCCAAAATGATCTTCAAGGAGTCAGACATCCGGCCCATCGGCTACGGCGCGATGGTTGTGGAAGGCTTCGTGGCGGTCACGGCGCTGGTCGCCGCGTGCGCGCTCGAACCGGGCGACTACTTCTCGATCAACGTCGCCCAGGACAAACAGGCGCAGGTGGTCGCCGCGGTGCAGGCGCAGCACCAATGGAACCTCGCCCCTGTGGAATTGAGGTCGTTGGAGGAGGGCACGCGCGAACATCTCGCCGGCCGCACCGGCGGTGCGGTGACGCTGGCGGTGGGGATGGCCAAGGTGTTTTCCAACATGCCGGGAATGAAGGATCTGATGTCGTACTGGTATCATTTCGTGATCATGTTCGAGGCATTGTTCATCCTGACGTTGCTGGAAACGGGCACGCGCGTGGCGAGATTTGTCTTCCAAGAGGTGGCGGCCAGTATCACGCCGCGAGCGGCCGTTCGGGGCAGGGCACATTGGGGAATGAACATCTCGACGAGCGCGTTGACCTGCCTCGCGTGGGGTTACCTGCTCTACACCGGCAACATCAACACGCTGTGGCGGATGCTCGGCATCGCAAATCAACTGCTCGCCGCCATCGCACTGACCGTCGGCACAACCTACCTGATCAACCACGCCTCCAAACGCCGCTACGCGCTGTGCACCGGCATCCCGTTTGCGTTCGTGCTGGTGACGGTGCTGACCGCCGGCATCCAGAGCGTGGAAGGCTGGGTGAGCAGAATTCCCGGCGCGACTGGGAAGGAGGTCTTCTCGCTCGAACTGATGTCGGTGCTCGCCTCGATCATGCTCGTTCTGACGGCTGTGATCGCGGTGGATGCCATCCGACACTGGGTGACCTTGTTGCGCGGTCCGCACGGTGGCG
>DATDFH010000051.1:0-5963 GCA_036522715.1 Verrucomicrobiia bacterium | reverse complement strand
CGGCGCGCCTACGAGCGGCCGGGCGGCCCGCTGTTCGGCGCGTTGATCTGGCTCGCGCTCGGCGCCGTCCTCACCTTCTTCGGCTACATCGCATAACCAACCCGCAAGGGAGCACCACCATGAACAAGCCCGTTTCCCCCGCCGATCTCGTCACCCCGACGGTGACCACCGGGCCGATCTGCGGTTCGCGCAAGATCTATACGACGCCGGAAGGCGCGCCGGACCTGCGCGTGCCGTTCCGCGAGATCGCGCTCGATCCCTCGGCGAAGGAGCCGCCGGTCAGGGTGTACGATTCCTCGGGCATCTACACCGATCTCGATGCCGGCATCGACGTCGAGAACGGGCTGAAGCGCGTGCGCGCCACGTGGGTGGAGGAGCGCGGCGGCGTCGAGGAATACCAAGGGCGTCCGATCCAGCCCGTGGATAACGGCAACGTCACCGGCAAGCACCTCGCGCGCAACTTCCCGAACACGCCGAAGCCGATGCGCGCGGTCGGCGATGCGCCGGTCACCCAGCTCGAATGGGCGCGGCGCGGCGTCATCACCAAGGAGATGATCTACATCGCGGAACGCGAGAACCTCGGCCGCAAGCGCATGCTGGAGACCGCGCAGGCGATGCTCGCCGACGGCGAGAGCTTCGGCGCCTCTGTGCCGGCCTTCGTCACGCCCGAGTTCGTGCGCGACGAGGTGGCGCGCGGCCGCGCGATCATTCCCAGCAACATCAACCACGGCGAATTGGAGCCGATGATCATCGGCCGCAACTTCCTGGTGAAGATCAACGCCAACATCGGCAACTCGGCGGTCACGTCTTCCGTGGAAGAGGAAGTGGAGAAGATGGTGTGGGCGATCCGCTGGGGCGCCGACACCGTGATGGACCTCTCCACCGGCCGCAACATCCACAACACGCGCGAATGGATCTTGCGCAACTCGCCGGTGCCGATCGGCACCGTCCCCATTTACCAAGCGCTGGAGAAAGTGAACGGCGATCCGATCAAGCTCGACTGGGAATGCTACAAGGACACGCTGATCGAGCAGTGCGAGCAGGGCGTCGACTATTTCACCATCCACGCCGGCGTGCGGCTCGCCTACGTGCCGCTCACCGCGAACCGCGTCACCGGCATCGTGTCGCGCGGCGGCTCGATCATGGCCAAGTGGTGCCTGTCGCGCCACAAGGAGAGCTTCCTCTACGAGCGCTTCGAGGAGATCTGCGACATCATGCGCCGGTATGATGTGAGCTTCTCGCTCGGCGACGGGCTGCGCCCCGGCTCGATCGCGGACGCCAACGACCGCGCGCAATTCGCCGAGCTGGAAACGCTGGGTGAGTTGACGCAGATCGCATGGCGCAAGGGCTGCCAGGTGATGATCGAGGGCCCCGGCCACGTGCCGATGCACAAGATCAAGATCAACATGGACAAGCAGCTCAAAGAGTGCGGCGAGGCGCCGTTCTATACGCTGGGCCCGCTCACCACCGACATCGCGCCCGGCTACGACCACATCACGAGCGGCATCGGCGCCGCGATGATCGGCTGGTTCGGCTGCGCCATGCTCTGCTACGTGACGCCGAAGGAGCACCTCGGCCTCCCCGACCGCGACGACGTGAAGGAAGGCGTCATCACCTACAAAATCGCCGCGCACGCCGCCGACCTGGCCAAGGGTCACCCGGGCGCGCAGGAGCGCGACGACGCGCTTTCTCGCGCGCGCTTCGAGTTCCGTTGGCAGGACCAGTTCAACCTGGGCCTCGATCCGGACCGCGCGCAGGCCTTCCACGACGAGACGCTGCCCAAGGAGGCGCACAAGGTGGCGCACTTCTGCTCCATGTGCGGCCCGAAGTTCTGCTCGATGAAGATCACGCAGGATGTGCGGGATTACGCGGCGACGTTGAATGACAAGGAGACCGGCATGGCGGAGATGTCGGCCAAGTTCACCGAGATGGGGAGTGAGGTGTATCTCGATGCGGAGAAGGTGAAGGAGAGCAACAGGGCGCTCTAAAGCCTTCCTCCTCGCGGGGGCGTGACCCGGCGACGCCGATCCGGGCTGCCACGGTCGCTCGTTGACGGGGGAGCGCCACGATGGCGCGACCTCGACGCCGGCAAGGATGCCTTGCCAGGCTCACTGCCAAGATGCAAGCATTGCGCGAACTGACGGAAGCGCGCAATGAGCAACGTGGCTTGGTTTTTCGGTTTCCTGTTTGCCGTCGCGATCGGCACCGTAGCTACCGCGGCAACCGCGGCCGAACTTCAGCAGGAAGTCGCATCCTGGGCGAACGGGACGCGGTGGAGGTTCTACAAGCGCCCAGGTTCCTGGCACAAAGCCAACCTTCTGAAAACAATTCTCGGCGTCCACACGATCGAGATCCTGTTCGTCTTAGGCGTCGTCTGGGTCGTGGGATTGATTGTTGCGCTCGTCGCTAACAAGCTCCACCCGTATCACTACTACGCCGTCGGATATATTTTCGGTTCCCTGGTCGGCGCCGCTGCCGCCCCTTGGTTGTGGCTTCATTTCGCACGCACCTTCGCGCCAGCGCGGCCGGAAAAAAAGCAGGCGGTCGACTTCGGCGCAGACGCGACGGCAAGCGATACACCTTCTTCAACGAATGGCGCCATCGGTCCTGCCAAGGCGGACATCCCGAAACCGGCGCCCACCGAGATGGGCCCAACTGTCGCGCCCGCCGCCGAGTCGGCCGCTTCCGGTCCTGAGATCAAGCAAGGTGCCGAGCCCCATCCCGAAGTGAACGTGGATGGCACGCCTGCTCAAACGAAGGCCGCTGTCTCTGCCGCCGTGGTAGGCAGTCTGAAGCTAGCGCGGGGACAAACATACGCAGAAGTGGCGCTGACGACCCCAAACCCAAACTTTCCCCCTGCCCCGCCGCCGGTGGGCGACGCGGAGAGCAAGGGAAACGATTCATCGGACGAGAACATCGAATTCGCACGCTACCGCTTCATGACCTATCTGCTTGCAGCGGCGATTCTCGTTGCCCTTCTGCAGCCCTATCTGCCGGTTTGGTTATCACGCGTGCAGAAAGTGGGCGCGCTGAGCGTCGAGGTGACGCTGTCGCAGGGGCGAAACGATCGCGGTGCTTCGCTGCAGAACGTGCCATCTGCTGGGCAGAGCAATCAGGGGAAAGACACCGCCGATCGACTGTCTACGACAACGCTGCGAGCCTATCAGGCAGGCACCGGCTTACTCCACGACGGAATACCGACCGCACTCCAGCACGTGAACACGGACATGCAGGGGTTTGCCGACCTTTCGCTCGTGGATCGCGACAAGGTTTACATCGCCTACTTTTATCGGGAGCGAAATGCGCGGCGCGGCGGCAACATGAGCAACGCCGGGATTTACGATCCTCCGATCGAAAGATACTCCAATCTCTACCAGTACGTCGAAAATGTGCGTTCGCTCTATCATGGCAGCCGTGACGAGAATCTTTTGGATGACCTGGCACATCTATCCACGTGCGTGTCCTTTTACGCAAAAGAGTTGCGCGATTTCAGGCTGTTCCTGATCGATTCCGAGCGCCTGATTCGTCCTTTGCTTTTTCAAGTTGCCGCACAATGGAGCAAAAAAGAAGGATCGTCGGCTCCGTTGAACCTGGCGGAGGCAGAGGAGGTTCTCGTGCACATTAGTGACGGGCTGCATCTGCGGGGCCGTGATTCTGAGAAAAGGGTGTGTCAGCAAGCTATCGAGGATGTCCGCAAGCCCATCGAGTTATCCGGCGTCGGAGTGACGCCGTACCCGGCCTATTTTGTCGCCCATTACCTCGCGGCCATTGACTCGGTGGAAAGTGGAGTCCTTGTGATGACCGACTGGCTGCAGAAGCAGCGCAAAGGACAGACGGATGGGACGATCCCGCGTGATCCTGAACAGGACTGGTACGCGGTGCGCGCGATGCTGACCGCGAGCCAGCTCCCTTACAGTTTCGGAGGCATCACTCCCACCCACCGTGCTCAAGTGCAATTCCAGGAGCAAACGACCGACCGGATCGGCCAGTTGATCGGTCTTGGCGGCGCTCGCTCGTGGCGTTCGCTATGCGACCGTCTACAGCGGCCCGGGCTGCACACGCTTGTCGGCCGTCACTTGGCGTTCACCTATGCGGACGAACGAAACTATCTTTTCGAAATTCTCGGACCCGAGGACTTCGGAATCCCGCGTGCGGATCTTGCACTGAAGAGCACCGACACAAGTCCGCTGACGTTTCTCGAGGAGGCGGAAGCGATCCTCGAGCGTCCGGAATGCTTTGCTGGAGTTGCCCGCTTCTCGGGCGAGCGCAAGCGGCTGACTGGACAATACCACCTGAACGCGGCCTACCTGCTGTACTGGATCCGATCATCGGCGGATGGCAGTGAAAAAACCGAGTTGACCCGCAAGATCCGCCAGCATCTTGAGCGGGCCAAGGAATTGGGACACGACGAGAACGATCGAAACTCCCTGGATTTGTTGCGTCGCGGCGACGACTACGAGCAGCACCGAATTCGCCTCGCGCGTCTAATAAAGGTTCTCGACAGGGAGGACGAAAAGGAGTAACGTTGTGGAATGTACCGATCTTACCTGATGCGTCTTTTCCTTCTCACGGTGGTAGCCTTTATTAGCTTGGCACCGCTTGTAGAGGCGTTGGCGCGCACTGATCCTTGATTCTGTTTAATAGTTGAGCCAGTTGCCAGAGAGCGGCGCCGAGGGCGCCGTTTTTGATTCCAGATGCCCCCCAGGGAAGCGCCGACCGCTCGTGTGAGCAAAGATAGCATCTCTTTGTTCATGAAATGTTCTTGACTTCCTTCCTCCCCTATGCTTTCCTACCGGCATCCGCCTGAAAGCCCCGCGCCGCCCGTCATGACGCGGCCCGGGGCGCAAGCGGAGCGGCGTCCGACAACGACGCCGTTGTTGCCGCCGCAGGTTGCGCAAGCTTGCCTGCGGGGTGGAGCGCCGGGAGGCGCCTCCTCGCCTTTCCGTCCGCCTCGCAAACGGACGGGATTCCCGAGGGCGCGCCGGCGGACGGGACTCGCAATCCCGTCCTGTCTGGCGTGCGGCTACGGCCCGGGGGCGGGACTCGCACTCCCAAGATCAGCCCCCAGGGGGTCTCGCAAACCCTCAGGCGTCTCCCGACGCTCCATTCCTCTTTGGGGAAAAGGAAAAAGGGACCGGCGGTGCCCACGCCGAACAAAACAATCGGGCGGCGCAGCGTTGGCTAAAGCCATGATCCCGAGCCCCGATCCCAACCGCCCTCCCCTCGACCAACCGCCGCCCCATCGCTGGCGGCGCAAGCCCAAGCGGCCCGAGACCCGCGCGGCGCGGCGCGAGCGCCTGCACCGCGCGGCCGGCGAGGCGATCGTCCGCGCCGCCGAGACGAACGGCGATCCGGTGGCGCTGATGGCGGCGGCGAGCGGCACGGAAGCGAAATACTGCGACCCCATCATTCGTCAGCACCCGCTGTTCTTCTCCGCGTTGCGCGCCCGCTTCCTCATGCCCGAGGAGCGGCAGCGCCTGGAGCACGAGGCGCGCATGGCCGCCGCGGTTGCGGCTGAGTCGGGCCCGGTGGTCTGGGTGCGCCGGCGGTTCAACGATCGGCGCAGCCACCGCGCCGCCTACCGTCTCGCCGAGGTCTCCGGCCTGCACTGGTCGAGCCGCAGCGGCGGCAAGAGGCGGCGCGCGAGTCGCCCCTACCTGCACGGCTACGTCCGGTGCGACGCGATGATCATCGGCGTGGTGGGGCATTCGTGCCGGCACGGCCCGCCGCCGCATCACATCAAGATCTGCATCACAAAGATCGACAACAAGACGATCTGGCCGGAGCTCGAACGCGCGGCACCCCCCGCCACGGATGGTCCCGGCGCACGTTCGCGGCGCCCTCGCCGCAAGCCGCGCAGGCGCAGGCGCGCCGCGAAAGGAAGGAAGGCTGACTTAGAGAGAGCGATGTATGAGCAGCGAACTCAGTGGGCTCCCCTCCCCCCGCGCAGCGGCGGGGAGGGG
>DATDFH010000050.1:0-5244 GCA_036522715.1 Verrucomicrobiia bacterium | reverse complement strand
AAGGCTCGCCGACGGGCAGATTGAGAACCGGCGCGGTGGCAGTGACCAGAACGGCTGATGCTCGGGCCGCGATGAGGACGAGCGCAAGGCGAAGAATGAGTTTCATAGAGGATGAATTGACGCGTTACTGGCCGCGAATCTTCGCCAGCAGTGCCTGCATCTCCTTCAGCTTCTCCGGCTGCCCGGTCGCGAGGTTTTTCGTTTCGCCGAGGTCAGCGCTGAGATCGAAGAGTTGCGGCGTCGCGGGATTCTTCGCCTCGCCTTTCGCCTTGCCCTGCGCCTTGCCTTTGCCGGCCTTGCCGCCTGCGCCGCCGACTCCGGTGAGATATTTCCACTGCCCGGCGCGCACGCCAAACGGCCCCCGCGTGCCGCCGTTGTGCGCGACAAAATTCTCCCGGCCCGTTTTCGACTGGCCGAGCAATGCGGGCAGCACGTTCACGCTGTCGGCGCATTGGCCGGCGGGAATTTTCGCGCCGACCAGCGCCGCGAAGGTTGCGGGCATGTCGAGGTGCGCCATCAACGCCGCGGACTCGGTGCCCGGCTTGATGTGGCCGGGCCAGCGCGCGATGAACGGCACGCGATGTCCGCCCTCGAAGACCGAACCCTTGTAGCCGTGCAGCGGCGCGTTCGGATGATAATCAAAACTGCCCACGTCCTCGTAGCCGTCGTCCATCACGCCGCCGTTGTCGCTGCTGAAAATGAACAACGTGTTGTCGGTGAGCTTCAACGCGTCGAGTTTGGCGAGCACCTTTCCCGCGGCGTCGTCGAGTTCGTGGATCGAATCGCCGCGCGTGCCGACGGGGCTGCTGCCCTTGAAGCGCGGGTTCGGCACGCGCGGCACGTGGATGTCGTGCGTCGCGAAGTAGAGGAAGAACGGCCCGCCCTTGTTGTCCTCGATGAACTTGAGCGCCTTGCCCGTGAACGTGTCGGCCATGTCCTCGTCCTTCCACCGCGCCGCCTTGCCGCCGGTCATCCAGCCGATGCGCCCGACGCCGTTGACGATCGTCATGTCGTGCCCATGCGTGTGCTTGAGCTTGAGCAACTCCGGATTCTCGACGCCCGTCGGCTCGGTGCCCACCTTCGCCTTGTAACTCACCGTGATGGGGTCCTTCGGGTCGAGGCCGACGACGCGACGGTTCTCAATGTAAACCGTCGGCACGCGATCTCCCGTGGCGGCCATGATGAAGCAGTAATCAAAACCGATGTCGAGCGGGCCGGGTTTGATCTCGCCGTTCCAATCCGGCCCGCCCTCGGGGCCGAGGCCGATGTGCCACTTGCCGACCACGCCCGTCTTGTAGCCCGCCGATTTCATCAGCGACGCCACCGTCGCCGTCCTCGGCTGGATGCTCAACGCAGCGTCGCCGGGCGCGATGGCCGAACCGGGCTGCTGCCGCCACGAATACACGCCGCTCAAAAACGCGCGCCGCGTCGGCGTGCAGGTGGACGCGGGCGAATGCGCGTCGGTGAACCTGCAACCCTGCGCGGCGAGCCGGTCGAGGTTCGGCGTGCGCGCGTGCTTCGCGCCGTAACACGAGAGGTCGGCGTAACCGATGTCGTCGGCGAGCAGGAAGATGATGTTCGGTTTGTCCGCTGCGAGAAGCGGAGCGCAGAGGACGCAAACGGCGCAAAGGAGCAGCAAACGTTTCATAGGTTCCCGGGAAGAATGTCAGACGAATACGGACAGGCGAATGAAATTCCCGGCACCGAGTCGGCTGGTGTGAAGTGTGACACGGATTCAGTTCCGGTGGATTTGGACGCCGCGTCGTAATCTGCCCTTACCCCGGCCCTCTCCCGGCGGGCTAGGGAGAATAATATCCCGTCTCGCGACAACATGGGCGCGTTCAGATTGCAACAAGACTGGCGACGATTCACCCTCTCCCCTCGGGATAGCACTGTTGGGTATTGTGCAGCGGTCCATTCACGTATCCTGTCCGCACATCTCGGCGAATCGTAGGCGGCTAAGTGTCTGCAAGTAAAGCCATGACCCGAAGCGGCCTTATTGCTCGGCGTGAGATCGCCTGCTTCTCAACAGTTGAGGGTCGTGTTGGGATGTCGCCGAATTGGCAACGTTAAAATGTCTTCCGGCCGAGACGATCGTTACGATGTCGAGCGAGCTTTCGTTGAGCGACCGGAAACATTCTTCGTGCCGGCGCAGCGAAGTCTTCGCCATGCGGCCAGATTTGGTAATCAGGCGGCGGCCACACAGGAATGAATCTCCAATCCTTTCCGCCGGGCAGGCTCGGGTTCAAAAGCAGTTCGAAGAATGGCTACGTAGTGGATCACTTCACCCTGTTCGTCGGCCACACCGTTAACATTCCATTCGCAGGGAAACACTTCACCATTGCAGTGCTGCGTTGGCATGAGTTGAGAAACGGCGCGCCTAAAACGAAGCCGGCGCTTAAGGTCCTCCAATTCCACCAAGCTGGCGCCCGCTCCCAACAGAGTGGCCAAGGGAGCCTTGGAAAGGTCCGCCGCTGTGTAACCTGTGACGCGGGTGAACGAGGGGTTCACGCAGATCAGTTCGGGGCCGTCACCGTCCAGCACGGGAGAGAGAATCATCACGGGATCAGCCAGAGATTCGATTACTGCCGCGAACACGTGCGCCCGCTGGGCTTCTTCCATTTGTTCGCTGATGTCGAACATCAGGCCCAAGGCCAGCCGGACGCCGGTGCGGGCGT
The DNA here is from genome assembly GCA_036522715.1 of Verrucomicrobiia bacterium. GTDB lineage: Bacteria > Verrucomicrobiota > Verrucomicrobiia > Limisphaerales > JACQFS01 > DATDFH01. The sequence continues at coordinate 2,566 of DATDFH010000050.1, read as the reverse complement.
TGCGCACGTTGATGGTCTGTTCGCGGATCCACACGGTGCGTCCATCCCGTGCCAACATCCGGTATTGCGTCGTTCCGGGCTGGCCCTGGATGCCGCCAAGTTCGGGCCGCTGGCGGTCGGCTGGGTGCAACTGGCGCGCCCAGAGTTTCGGCGTCGCCTGCCATTCTGCGGGCGTAAATCCGAGGATCGATTGCACCTGTGGACTGACACGCAGCCGCGGTCCTTCCCGTTCGAAACTAATGGTGTAGAGAATGGCCGGCAGTTGTTCGACCAGGAGTTGATGGTAGTTCTCCAGTTCGCGGAATTCTTCCAGCGCCACATCGTAGTGTGAGACGTCGTGCGCGGTCACCACGCAGGCAGCCTGACCGTTGTACGAGATCGGCTGGCGGATCAATTCCACGGTAAAAACGGAACCATCTTTGCGGCGGTGGTAGCAGGCGTCCGGGCTGGAGTCGCCGCTCGCCACGCGGAGCGTGGACGGCTCCTGCTCTTCGTCAGCCGTTTCTCCTGTCGGCCGTTTCGTTCGGAGCGTCCGAAGGTTCATGTTGCGGAATTCCTCGACGGTGTAGCCGTATTTGAAGATAGCCGCGTCATTGACGGCGAGGATGTTCTCGTCTTCCACCGCGCAAATCCACATCGGCAGCGCGTGCCGTTCGAAGAGCAGCCGGTGGTGCTTCTCGCTGTCGCGCAGCGCAGCCTCGGACGAACGCCGCGCCCGGCGAAGATTTCGTTGCACAAGGGCCGCCGCAAGTGACTTGGCAGCTCCGTCGAGGTGCGGCAGGAACCATACGTCATGCGCGCCTTGACGAAAGAGTTGCGCCGTAAGCGGCGCATCCTGCTCGTCGAGAACGAAAATGATCAACGGGTCGCCAGCGGCTTTCTGAATCGCCCGCAATGCATCGTCTACCGGACATGAAGTCGGCCGCGGATTGATGAACACGGCGTCCGGCTCCGTGGCCAGAACGTGGGAAAGGTCGTGCTCATTTTCCACGCGCCGCGCAGTCGTGATCGCAAGGCCGTCCTGCTGGAGGCAACGCATCAGTTCCTCCGCCACCTTCAAATGATCGTCAACGAAGACCGCGCTGAGTTGTTGTCCCATGAGTCAGCGAGGAGTTTTTGTGGAGTGCCCACGCCCCACCCAATAGGCGCATCCGCCGCATAAGAGCAGGCGGTAGCCGACCAAAACAATCATGCCCAAGTCAGGATGACCGCCACTCGTCATTTCAATCAATGCCAAGGTCGTGATCAAAAGGCCGCCGAGCAGCGTGACACAGATCAGTGCGGCAAGCCGTGCGGGCCTGTGAAGCGGCGTGACCGACGGTGTCAGTTGTCGGGTCTTCACGAGTCGCTCAGGCGGCCTGCGCCGCGCAGGCGTTGTAGTTGCCATATCTGTAGTAGTAGCTGCGGTAAAGCCGCCGGGTGCTGGTGCGGTTCAACACCAAATGTGTGTTGGGAGCGCCGCCTCGCTCCAATAAACTTTTGGCTCGCGTGACGACGGGCAGCGGCGTGCCATGCGCACGGACGACCAGACTTACAGCATGCACGTGCTCCAACATGAGGAACGTGTCGCTGACCGCGTGCAGCGGGGCGGAATCCACGACGATGCGATCAAACTGTGCGAGTGCCTGATCGAACAGCGCCGGCAACCGACCATGCGCCAGCAGTTCGGCGGGGTTGGCGGAGACGGGACCCGAAGTCAGGCAGGACAGGTTTTCCACGCTGGTGTGCCGCACCGCGTCCGCCAGAGTTGTCTCGCCGGTCAACACATTGACGATGCCGGGGTTGCCGGACACGTCGCCGAACAACGCCTGTTCCAACGACGGACGGCGCAGATCGCCGTCGATGATCAACGTCTTGAAACCCTGCCACGCCAAGCTCGACGCGTAACGGGCAGAACAGAACGTCTTGCCTTCGCCTTCCACCGAACTGGTGAACAGGACGATCCGGCTCGAATCCTTCCATGCGCCAACCTGCAACGCCGCTCGCAGCAATCGGAACGCTTCCACCACCGCCGGATCTTCCTCCGACTGAAGCAATGGCGAGTGCCGCGTCCGGCGGGTCTGCGGCACCGCGGCCAACACCGGCAACCGGAGCGCGCGCTCGACCTGATCGACGCCTTTGAGCCGGTTGTCGCGCGAGTTGAGTCCCAGCGCCAGCGCCACACTCAACAGGAATCCGCCGCACACCGCTTTCGCCCACCGGCCGAAACTCCCCGAATCGAGAGGCTCGGCCGGAGCAATGGCTTCCTGCGTCAACCGCACCCGCGCGTCGGGCAGCGTCCGTGTCAGCGACGCCTCCTTCAGCCGGCTCATGATCGACTGAAACAACGCGCGGTCCGTCTCGACTTCACGCGCCAGCACATTGTAGTCAATCGCCGTACGGCTGAGTTGCAACGCGGCCGCCTCCTGCTCGCGTAACGCCTGATCGAGCACCAGTTCTCCCGCCCGCGCCTTCTCGTAGCCGGCGGCCACCGTCTTCGGCAACTGCCGCACCGCCTCGTCGAGTCGCGACTGGAACTCCTGAATCTCGTGGGCCGTCTGGATGTATTTGGGATGCTTCTCACGGT
>DATDFH010000049.1:0-2373 GCA_036522715.1 Verrucomicrobiia bacterium | reverse complement strand
TATTCTGGTAACGCTGGCGGTGGGAGGTTTCGCTTTCTATTACTTCGGCCCGCGCGCTCGGACGTCAATTGTGCGGCAAACGGTGGCGGTGAAGGCCTTGGCGGCTGAACTCGAGCGTCGCGCCGGCCGCGAATTTCCACTGACGCACGTTGATGACCCGATGACCTTGCAGATTTATCTGAACACGTTGCGCCCGCGCGTTTCGACCCAGCGAGCCGCCCAACTTTTGCGCGGCCCGGAGGCAGCGTTCGTGGCGGTAAACAATTTGACGGCGCTGGAGGCGGAGCGATCACCGAATGACCCGCCGATTTACACGCTCCTTTCTGAGCACAATGGTTTGATGCCGGCGCCGGCCCGTATCATCAGCAACCGCCCTGACTTGAGACTGGGGGAGCCGATCGCGTTCTGCTTTGGGTCGTGGTTGGTGCAGATGCGCGGCGCGCAGCTTCTGTCTGCGACGGAAAGGGAATTCTGGTTCGCCGCCGGCGCCGCGCCCGGTGAGGCGGTCATTACCAATGAATCCGGCCAACCCCGCAGAATTCGTGCATGTGTCTCAAGGCGCGGACCGCCGATCCGCCGGGAGCGCGTTCTTGGTGCTCATGCGCAGTGGGCGTTGAAGATCGAGCCGCGCTAAAAGTCGTGACAATGCAGCGTGGAACAGGAGGGAACAGAGGAAACAGAGGATGGGCTTAACTTTGCGTTCCATGCCAGGCTCGCGGACCATCACTGTTGGAGGAGGAAAATCGCATGCCCGGAAACCCGATTCTGGTTTCTCCGTCGCCCTCTGTTTTCTCTGTTCTCTCCTGTTCAACTCCTAAGCCGGCTGCTGCTTGCCCCAGGCGGCGGCGCCTTTGGCGATTTCGTCCGGGGTCATGTCTCTGGTGTGAGTGGCGACGCCCCAGAGGTGGCCAAAGGGATCCATGAACTTGCCGTAGCGATCTCCCCAGAACATGTCGGTTGGTGGCATGACGGTTGTGGCGCCTTGGGAGAGCGCTTGCTTGAAGACTGCATCCACATCTTGAACGTAGATCATCACACTGGCTGGCGGCATGGCGCCGCCGGGTGGTGGCGCCACGACGCCCATCTGGGGGCACTCGTCGCCGAGCATCAGGACGTGGCCGCGGATTTTCAACTCGGCGTGCGCAATCTTCGGGCTGTCGGGATAATTCATGCGCAGGACTTCGGTCGCGCCGAAGACCTGCTTATAAAACTCAATCGCGGCGGCGGCGTCGCGCACGATCGCGCACGGGATCAAGACATCGTACCCATCGGGAATAGCTTTGGTGCTCATGTTGGGTTACTGAACACTCTTGAGTCGCACCAACTGTTTCGCCAAACCGATGGCGGCGATCATGCTTGAGGGGTTGGCTGTGCCCTGGCCAGCGATGTCGTAGGCGGTGCCGTGATCGGGCGAGGTGCGGATGAACGGCAGCCCGAGAGTCCAGTTCACGCCGGTTTCGAAACCAATCATCTTTAATGGGACCAACCCCTGGTCATGATACATGGCGACGACGGCGTCGTAATCGCCTTTGAACGCGTGATAGAAAAGCGCGTCCGCGCTCAATGGTCCGACGACATCGAGATGGCGAGCCTGGGCCGCCAACACGGCGGGGCCAATGATGGTTTGCTCTTCGGTGCCGATAGCGCCGCCCTCGCCGGCATGCGGATTGAGCCCGCAGACCGCGACGCGCGAACGGGTCAGGCCCAGGTCGGCGCAGGCGCGCGCGGCCAGTTCGATGGCCAGTTCTATTTTGGCGGACGTCAGACGCGCGGAAACAAGTTTAAGCGGGACGTGGGTTGTCGCCAGGGCGACACGCAACCAGCGGCCGCGATCATCGTGGCCGAGCAGCATCATCGCGGTGCGATCACTGCCAGCGAGTTCGGAAAGCATTTCGGTTTGGCCGACAAAAGGGAGGCCGGCGCGCACAATCGCTTCCTTGTTGACGGGTGCGGTTACCAGGTTGTCGAGTTCGCCGCGCAGGCAGCGCTGGGCGCCTTCTTTGACCCAGGCCACCGAGGCCACGGCGGCTGAGGATGCGCCAGGGGGAAGGTTGGGAGACAAGGCCTCGGTCAACGGATTGAACACCAACAGCCTGTCATCCTCGTGTCCGCTCTCATAGCGCCGCAACGGCAGGTCGAGGCCGAGCCGCTGATTGAGCGCCAGCGTGTGGTCGAGGTCGCCAATTAATAGAAATCGAGCATCGGACGACTGCGGTTCTTGCGCGAGTGCTTTGAGCGTGACTTCCGGCCCAATGCCCGTGATGTCGCCGAGAGAGATGCCAAGCCGCATGGTGGTGGAGAGTTATTGTGATGCGGTTAGAACTGTCGGGCAGCGCGGTCGCGAAGCGTTTGGAGTGCGCCGCATTCCGGCGC
>DATDFH010000048.1:0-8315 GCA_036522715.1 Verrucomicrobiia bacterium | reverse complement strand
ACGGAAGTCCCCGTACCCGTCAGGGGTTCACCCCGGTCCGTTGGGACAATGCCCGTACGCGTTAGGGAATCCACCGGGCCTGTCAGCGAACTCCCCGTACCCGTCAGGATGTTCCCCGTACACGTTTTGGAAGTCCCCGTACTCGTCAGGACATTCCCCGTACGGGTTGGGAAAGCCCCCGTACTCGTCAGAATGTTCCCCGTACGCGTCAGGAAAGTCCCCGTACTCGTCAGATAACACCCCAAGCTCCTTAAAATGAACCTTTTACGCCTTCGGGCGCCCGGAGGCACTTGGGGTCCGAAATTCCGGCGGGACGGAAGACCGGAAACAAAAAAGCCGCCCGGTGAGGGGCGGCTTGGAGGGAAATGGAATGTTCAGTCTTTTCGGCGGCGCAAGAGCACGGCGATGGCACCAAGTCCGCCAAGAATGATAGCGGACGGTTCCGGCACAATGGAAACGATGGTCAGGCTGAATGGTTGCAAGGCGGTCATGTTTGGCGCCGCAGTTGGCGGGCTAGCAAGCGTAACGTCGATGGGCAGGGATGAGCCAACGTGAGCGCCATCCACAAGCGAGGCTGCCGCGAAGGTCGCTCCATTGACAGTATTCCAAACCCTCACAACAAGTTCGGCAATTGCGTTGCCTGCGACGTTTGTGACCACGGTTTCACCACCCAAGAAGTATCCCGCACCGGCACCTGATAGAAATGGAATCGCCGTACCCATGGGGCTCAGGCTGTTCACCGGAGTCCCTTGCGGGCCACCGAATAGTTGCGCCACGAAACCCGAGCTTCCCTGAAGCAACGGCGTACCGCCGGCATCGGAGACGGGCGCGTTCACCCCGGCCGCGCCGTTTGCGAAGTTCACGGTTCCCTGCGCACGGGCGAAAAATCCCGACGCAACCAGCAGCACTGCGACTACAATGATACGTTTCATAGCCAATAGATGATTCTGATTTGTTCCCACGATTTTCGCCCTTCGACGACTAGTTCACTGTAAAATTCCGAACCCAAGTGATCGGCGCACCAGCGTTGTAGAAAAACGATTCGCCCACTCCGACCTGCGGAACTGCCGGGGTCGCTCCCCGCTGCCACGTCCCAAAAACGTATGTGTAGATGTCGTAACCCACGCCGTTGAACTTGTAGAGATTGTCAAAGTTACTCGGAGTCAAGCCCAAGGCGTCCACCCCACCAGCTTGCGGAACTTTCGATGATTGGATGGAGAATCCTGCCGGAATCGCATTGGTCAGGAGGCCTTGAAGCACTTCGCCCGCGAAGACAATATTCGTCACCACTCCAGGTTGAACGAAGCAGCCCTCGCCCGGCGCCAACGTGATGTTGGGCTTGTCCCACGCGCCGAAAGCGAACGTCGCAATGTTAAAGCCCGACCCCGTCCACTTGTAGAGGTTTCCGAAATTTGGAAAGGACGGAATCAACGCCCCGATGGTGGTGTTCGTCGAATTCAGAGAGTTGGCGATCATGCTGAATCCGGCTGGCAGACTCAATTTGGTATAGCCAACCACGTTGACCGAATAGACCGGATTCGTCTGTGCCTGCGCCGAGGCGAGGGCAAGGAAGAGAACCCCGCTGAGAAGGACGGATTTAGTTTTCATAAATTTGTGTTTCAAAATCCGGGCGCAATATCCCGACCGCCGCAAGACACGTCAACAAAATAAATTGCACCGTGTTCCGCCGGCTGCCGCGGCTGCCCGAACCGGGCCGCGGAGGCCACTTCTGGCCGCTGATTGCAGGCAGGATACGTGCCGCAAATCCAACTCTGTCTGAATTTCGGCAACCATTCGATGCCGGACGCCTGAAGTGGATCAGCTTCAATTCCATGATGCGATCGTATCCCGGCTCTTGCGTCACGGCGTGAGACTCGGCTGGAACGCGGCTTCCTTCAATGGGGGATTTCCCTCATCCAAAAGGAGAGGGCCGGAGTGAGGGCGATTTGAAACCGAGAGTCTCAAGCATCAGAAGCGACATGTGTCATCAGCGCGTTGCGTCACCACGATCTTCAATGACCGGGGCGTGGGGTGCGCCGCGAGTTCGATCGCGTCCGCGGTGCGCTCCAAAGAAAACTCGTGCGAGATCAGCCGGCGCACATCGAGCCGGCGCGAGAACACCAGCCGCGCCACCTCGCGTTGGAGCGTGAAGTCGGACGAATAGCTGCCGATGAGGTCCTTTTCGTCCACGCAGATGCGGGCAAGATCGACCGCCGCGGTCGCGCCGCGTTTGGTGTGCGCGAACAACAAAACTTTCCCGGCGCCGCGAACCAGTTCGAGCGACTCGCGCACGAGCGAATCCACCGGGACGGCGACCACGGCGGCGTCGAGTCCGCGCTGGGCGGTGAGGCGGAGGATTTTTCTGGCAAGCCGCGGATCGTTGGCGCGAAAGGTGTGCGCCGCGCCGAACTCGCGTGCAAGCCGGAGGCGCACAGGCATCAAGTCGGTGGCGATCACGCGCGCGCCCGCGAGCGTCAACAGGCGCGTGAACATGAGGCCGATCGGTCCCTGGCCCGCGACGAGCACGATGTCGCCGCGCAGGAGTTCGAGGCGCTGGACGGCTTTGAGGACGGTGTTCACCGGTTCGAGCATCGCGCCTTCGAGGAAGGAATTGCGCCGGGGAATTTTCACGACGCCGGGCAGAACGAATTCCATGACACGCACGAATTCGGCGTAGCCACCGCCGGCCGGTTCGAAACCCGCGGTGATGCCGGTGCGTTTGTAGGTCGGGCATTGCGCGAAGGCGCGGTGGCGGCAGGCGTGGCACTCGAGGCAGGGCACGTGATGATGCAGCGCCACGCGGTCGCCGGTGCGGAAGCCGCGCACGCCGCGTCCCACGCGCACGATCACGCCGGAGGTCTCGTGTCCGAATACGCGCGGCGGCGGCACGGTGCCGTGGTGGATTTTTTTAATGTCGGTGGGGCAGACACCGCACACGGCGACGCGCACAAGCAATTCGCGTGGGCCGATCTCCGGCACGGGCAGAGTTTCCAATCGCAAGTCGTTCGGGCCGCGATAGACGACGGCGCGCATGGTGGACGGAATTTCGGACACGGGCGGGAGTGAAGCACGGGCGGGCGGGGCGAGAAAGGGGGAAAGGGAGCAGGGGAGAGCGCACAGAGGCAATGCAGTACTACTCCACCACTCCGCCGACGAAGACGGTGAACCACTCCTCCGGTTCGGCGCGGAAATGCCAGGGCTGGCCGCGCCAGAAAAAATCCAAACACTCAGCGTGAAGCGCGTGGTGGGGCAGGATCAGTCGCGCGCGCTGCTCCTCGGTGAGGCGACCGAAAACGAAATCGAGATAGAGCCATTCGTCGCCGCCGTAGAGTTTGTCGCCGACGATGGGATGACCGGCGTGGGCGAGGTGGATTCGCAATTGATGCTTGCGGCCGGTGCGTGGCCCGGCACGGACCAGCGTGAATGGCCGGCCTTCGCGCTCGAAGCGGCGCACGACTTCGACCTCGGTTTGCGCGGGCGAGCCGTCCGAGCGGACGCAGTCTTTGATGGCCACGGCGCTCGACTCGTCCTTGCCGAGCGGCACGTCGATGAGCTGGCGATGGGGCGCGACGTGTCCGTGGACGATCGCGAGGTAGCTTTTGGTGACCGCGCGGGTTTCCCAAACGCGGCCGAGTTCACCGGCGGCGGCAAGGGTCTTGGCGACGACGATGACGCCGCTGGTTTCGCGATCGAGACGGTTGACCAGGCGGGGTTGCGCGTCGGTGCCGAGGTGGAGGCGCACGCGGCCGATGAGGCTCGAATACGCGTCGCCCTTGGTCGGATGGCAGACGAGCCCGGCGGGCTTGTTGATCACAAGCAGGTCGGCGTCTTCGTGGAGAATGTCGAACAGCAGCGGCATGTGGTGCCGCGCGGCTTGTCATCGCGGCGCCGAGGCGTATCATCGGCTTTGGTGAAAGAAAAGTCCGGACTACTGCCGATGGTGCTGATGCTGGTGTTCGCCCTGACGCGCCTGCCGGGAATGTTGCCGCAGAATTTCAGCGCGGTGTATGCGCTGATGTTTTGCGCGGGAGTGTATTTCGCCGGGCGCATCGGCTGGTGGCTGCCGTTCGGGATGATGCTGGTCACGGACCTCGGGCTGAACCTCTATTACCAGTTCGCGCTCGGGCTGGACGTCTTCACGCCGGGCAAACTGCTTTATCTGGGCGGCAACTACCTCGCCTACGCGGCGATGCTCTGGCTGGGGCGGCGCTTCAACCCCAAGTCGTCGTGGATCGCGCTGCTCGGCGGCGGCGTGCTGGGCGCGATTTTGTTCTACCTCATCACCAACACCATCTCGTGGTTCTTCAATCCGTTCGGGAATCCCGAATACACGAAGACGATCGCGGGCTGGATTCAGGCCTTGACCGGCGGCACGGCGGGTTGGCCGCAGACGTGGGAGTTCTTCCGCAACACCCTGGCCAGCGGCGGTCTGTTCACGGGGCTGTTTGCCGGCGCGATGAAACTCGCTGCGGCACTCGAACCCAAGGAAGAGGAAGCCGAGGAATCCGAGCCAGCGGCCGAATCCGAAGGGGAAGCGCCGGAAGAGGCCAAGAGTTGAACTCCGAGGATCCGCGCGCCGCATGAAGATCGGCGTCATCTCCGACACGCACGGGCACTTCGATCCGGGAATTCCCGGTCTGTTCGCGGACGTCGAACACATCCTTCACGGCGGCGATGTTGGGCACTACTCGATCCTCACGCAATTGGAGCAGATCGCCCCGGTCACGGCGGTGTTGGGGAACAATGATTTTGGTTTTGACCTGCGCGAGACGGAGGTGGTCGCGCTCGGTGGGCTGAAGTTTTTGATCCATCACATCGTGACGCCGGCGTCGCCGGGCGAGGCGCTGCGAGCGCGGTTGGAAAGGGAGAAACCCGACGTGGTCGTGTTCGGGCACACGCACAAGCCATTTATCGGGCGCGTGGGCCGGGCGCTTTTCTTCAACCCAGGCTACGCGGGGCGTCCGCGATTCAATCTCGAGCGCAGCGTGGCGTTGATCCGGATTGCGGACGGGGAAATCACCACCGAGATCGTCGCGCTCTGAGCGGTTGGGCCGCGTGGCCGGAGTTCTGTCACCTGCGGGACGGGCGGGACACGAGGTGTTCCGTCCTTGGACATGGGCATGCACGTGGAGTGAGTTTCGGAGGCGGACTCGGAAGTCGTTCACCTCGGTTCTTGCGCGTTTTTGCGGCCCGGCCCGCGTTGGGCTGTCAAAGCTGGGAAGCTTTCTCATCCGTGGCGAGCAACCTGCTAAAAACGCGTGTGACGAAATTAAGAACCGGAACCGACAATGGACTTTCCATTCTTTAACGGGCGACGGAAGCGGCTGGATCAAGTTGTCGTGATCGACCTGGGCAGCCGCACCAGCAAAGCGATCCACGTGCAACGCAAGGGCGAGAGCTTCGCGCTGCTGGGTTTTGCGATCCAGGACGCGCCGATTTCGGAAAAGGCGCCGTCGCCGGATTTGCTGGCCGAGCACTTCAAGTCGCTCAACCAGGCCCTCGGCGCCAAGACCCGCAGCGCGGTGCTTACGGTCGGCGTAAGCGATTCGATCCTGCGCCATGCCGAACTCCCCATGGTCGCGCCAGGCGACATGCGGATGGTCCTGAAGTTCAACTCGAAGAACTACCTTCAGCAGGACCTGCCCGATCACGGCTTCGATTGCCACCCGCTGCCCGTCCGTCTGGCGGCCAACGCCGCGGCCACCGCGGCCGCCGGCGGCAAGGCCAGCGACGCGGGCAAGTCCCAGAAGATTCGCGCCCTGGTTGGCGGCGCGCGCAATCAATTGATCAACGACCTCTCCAGCGCCGCCCGCATCGCGGGCCTGACCGCCGAGCAGATCACCCCCGGGCTGGTCGGACCCGCCAACGCATTCGAGCTGGCCCACCCGGACGCGTTCCAGAAGGAAGTCGTGGCACTGGTCGAACTGGGTTTCAAGAACTCCACCATCAGCATCCTGCGCGAGGGCGAACTGGCCTTGACGCGCGTGGTCGCCATCGGCGGCGACAAGCTCACGCAGGGTCTCGCCGACACCATGAGCATCAGCTACGCCGAGGCCGAGAACATCAAGGTGGGCATGCCCGACGAGGTGAAGTCCAACCTCCAGTTGCTCGTCAGCCCGCTGGGCCGTGAACTCCGTGCCTCGATCGATTTCTTCGAGCACCAGCACGACAAGACGGTCGGGCAGGTGTACGTCTCCGGCGGCGCGGCCCGCGCGAACTGCATCCTCGAATTGTTGCAGGAGGAGTTGATGGTGCCGTGCAAGGCGTGGAACCCGGTGGGTTTCATGACCCCGTCGCTGCCGCCGCAGCAGCTGGCTGAACTGGAAAGCGCCGCCCCCCAGTTGACCGTCGCGGTCGGCGCGGCCGTGGGAGCTTTTTAATCGAGGAACCGCCATGCCCATCCGTCTCAACCTGCTCGCCGAACAACACGCCGCCGAGGACGCCCGCCGGCGCGACCCGGTCAAACGTGCCACGTGGATCGGCGGCTTTGTCGTCTCGCTCGTGGCGGTCTGGGTCGTCATTCTCCAGGCGAAGATTTTCGCCGCCGGTTCCAGCCTCGCCGCCGAGCAAGGCCGGCTCAAGAGCCTCGAGAAATCCTCGCACAACGCCGCCGCCAGCTTGAAGCGCACGGCCGACATCGAGCGCCGGCTCGGCGCGCTCCAGGCGCTGGCAACCAACCGCTTCCTCTGGGCGGGAACGCTCGATTCGCTCCAGCGCGTGATGGTGGACAACGTCCAGGTGATGCGCATCCGCGCTGACCAGAATTATTCGGTGGTCACCCGCCGGCTTACGGACAAGGATCTCGAAAAGAATCCCAAGGCCCGGCCGCCGGAGTCCGCCCAGGAGCGCATCACGCTGCTCATTGAGGCGCGTGATTTCGCCAATCCGGCGGACCTGAATTACAACAAGTTCATCTCCGCGGTCAGCGGCGCGGATGGGTTCAAGGGATCCCTGGCGAAAACCGACGGCATCACGTTGAAGGATCGCCTGCCATCGCAGCCTGATCCATCCGACCCGCGCCGGCGCTTCATACTTTTCAGCATCGAATGCCGTTATCCGGAGAAACAGCGGACCCTTTGAACCTCTGGCCATGAAGAATCTACCCAAAGAAAAGCGCAACAAGATCGTCATGATCTCGGTCGTCACGCTGGCCGCGTGCGGCGCGCTCTGGTATCTCGTGATCCGCGCGCAGCACGCCACGATCAAGGAACGCGCGGCGAAATTCGAGGAGACCCATCGCGAGGTCGAATACTCCGAGCGGCTGGTCAAACAGGCGGTGAAGATCGAGGCCGATCTCGACCGGGCCACCGAACGGCTCCAGCAGATCGAGGACACCATGGCCCAGGGCGACATGTATTCGTGGATCATCAAGACGATGAACAAGTTCGCCGCCAATTATCGCGTCGACATCCCGACCTACACCCCTCCCGGCGTCGGGGAAGTGGGCATACTGCCCCAATTTCCGTACAAGGCCGCCACCTACGCCATCCGCGGCACCGGTTATTTTCACGAGTTCGGGCGGTTTTTGGCCGACTTCGAGAACCAATTCCCCTGCGCCCGGGTGCAGAACTTGGATCTCGAACCCATTGGCATCCTCGCTGCTAAACCGGAAGACGCAGAAAAGATCTCCTTCAAGATGGAGATCGTGACGCTGATCAAACCGAATGCCGCCTTGTAACAACCGAGCCATGACGCGCCTCGCAAAAACTCTTCGCCGCACGGGCCTGATGGTCTTCGCCGCCGTCCTGACCGCGGCATGTGCGGCCGGCGTTGTCGATGCGCCGAAGGCGGAAGCGCCGGGCAAGCCGCAGGCACCCGTTCATCCGGCGCTCGGCATCACCCTGCCGCAATCGGTTTTCGTCAACGACCTCAATGCGGGCAAGGACCCGTTTTACCCGAATTCAACCCGCCGCTCGCCCACCATCAAACTCGACAAGCCGGCCGCGCCCGCGGTGGACCGCTCCGGCCTTCTGACGCTGCGCGGCGTCTCCGGTCCGGGCGACAAGCGGATTGCGCTCATCAACAACTCGACGTTTGTCGCCGGCGAGTCGGGCACCGTCCGCACCGACTCCGGGCTGCTCAAACTTCGCGTCCTCGAGGTCCAGGAAAAATCCGCCTGGGTGCAGATCGAGGGCGAGCTCACGCGCCGCGAACTGCGGGTGCGTGAACTCATTTCCAACGCCATCCAAATCCAAACGAACTGAATCCGCCGCGACTGATCTGACTTTATGAAAAACAAACTGACCATCGCCCTCCTGTTGGGGTTGAACCTCGCCCTCGTGGCGTTCGCCGAAAATCCGGCGCCCGCGCCCGAT
>DATDFH010000047.1:0-5090 GCA_036522715.1 Verrucomicrobiia bacterium | reverse complement strand
CGGTGGACGAGGCAGGCGGCGACGAGGCGCGAGAGGCCGAGTTCGGCCGCGAGCTTCTCCACCAGCAACGGCCGCGGCGGCGCGATGGACCAGCGGTATTTCACAGCAGCGAGAAGAACCAGGCTTTGAGCTGGTGGTAGTAGCGCGCATACAAACGAGACAGAACCTCGGCGATCGAGACAAAGTAAACCACCGTCCCGGTGGATGCGGCGTAGCCGATCCAGATCGTGACGCCATCCTCCTCCATCATGCTCACCGCCAGCAGGATGATCGCGTAGCTGGGAAGGGTATTGGTGAAAGGCAACACCGACAGCGGCAAGGCCAGCAACAGGGCCATGACCGCGATGACCAGCGCGTTGTGCGCCTGCACCGCGCGCCAGCGCATCCAACTGGTCTTGCGCGGGCGGACCAGTTTCTCGATGAGGCGCACAACTTTGATGGTGGCCTGGAGGACCCGCGACATGCGCTTGGGATCGAAGGGGCGTTCGCCGATAAAGCGCGGCAGGCGCGCCGGCAACCGCATCGCCAGACGCAGCGCGAGGATCAAGATCACCGGCCCCATCAGGCAACTCAGCCCCGGCACGGAGACCGGCGCCAGAAACGGCAGCGAGAAGAGGATCATCAGCAGGTAGAACCCGCGGCCCTCCGTGCGCTGCATCATCTGGTTCAGTGTCAGCGCACGGTCCCGCTTCTCCTCGCGCAGGATTTCCTCAAGGTCCTTTGAGAGCAGCGCGTGATGCATGGTCGTGAACGTCGTCGAGACGGTATCACGATTGGGGCGGCGGCTCCCCTCGATCGCGCCGCGCGGCGAAAACCGATGCTGCGATAGCGAGTGCGATGATCCCGGCCACGATGCCCAGCGACGCGCCAATCGGAACCTCCACGTCCCAATGCGCCGCCAGCATCTTTCCGCCGATGAAGATCAGCACGACCGACAAGCCGGTCTTGAGGTAGCGGAAGTAACCGATGGCGTTTGCCAGAACGAAATACAGCGAGCGCAGCCCGAGGATGGCAAACACGTTCGACGTAAAAACGATGAACGGCTTCTGTGTCACGGCAAAGATCGCCGGGATGGAATCGACGGCGAAGATCAAGTCGGTGGTTTCAACCATCAAGAGCACCAGCGCCAGCGGTGTCAACGCCAGCCCGGCCAGCCAGCGCGAAAGCGGCACTTTGCTGTGTGCCGCGTGTGACGGATCAGGCGCTTCGCCACGACGAGCGGAAAGGCCGCGCACGCGCGTGAAGAATTTCTGCCCGTCGAAGTCGCGCGACACCGGGAAGGCCCGGCGCGCGAGCCTGAGCACGATGTTCTTCTCCGGATGCACGCCTTCGTCCTTGCTGAAAAGCATCTTGATACCGGTGAGCACGAGGAAAATGCCAAAGACGTTGAGCGCCCACTCGAAGTGCCGGATCAACTCGGTGCCCAGCCAGATCATCCCGCCGCGCATGAGCAGCGCACCAAGGATGCCCCAGAAAAGCACGCGGTGCTGGTATTGGAGCGGCACGCGGAAGTAGGCGAAGATCAGCGCGATCACGAACACGTTGTCCATCGAGAGCGACAGTTCGATGACGTAGCCCGTGAGGAACTCCAGCGCCTCCACCTTCCCCCGGGCAGGGACCAGCGCCAAGGCGAACAGCAGCGAGAGCGTGACCCAAGTGAAGGTCCAGCCGCACGCCTCGGAGAATTTCACCACGTGCGCCGTGCGGTGGAAGACTCCGAGGTCCAGCGCGAGAAAAACCAGGATGATCGCGACGAAACCAGCCCAGTGCCAGGCGTTGATTTCAACGGTCGCCAGCATGGCGGGCGGCTAGACGCGCGCCACGGTGGCTGAGGAATTCTCCACGGCAACCTGCGGACCTCCGATGGTCGGCCGCTGTCCTTTGTGCCACCAAAGCACGAGCGCGCTGGCGATGTAGATCGACGAATAGGTGCCGGTGACGATGCCCACGAGGAACGTGAACGCGAAGTCCTTCACCGCGCCGCCGCCCCAGATGTAGAGCGCCATCGTCGAGAGGAACACCGTTCCCGACGTGATGAGGGTGCGGCTCAGCGTCTGGTTGAGCGCGATGTTCATCACTTCCTTGAACGAGCCGCGCACGCCCAGCTTCAAGTCCTCGCGGATGCGGTCGAAGATCACGATGGTGTCGTTGATCGAGAAGCCGATGATCGTCAGGAAGGCCGCGACGATGGGCGCGCTCAACTCCAACCCCGCCAGCGCAAACACGCCGCTGGTCATGAGCAGGTCGTGGATGATCGCCACCACCGCGCCGACGGCGAACGAGAACTCGTAGCGGAACGCCACGTAAACCAGGATGCCAAACAGCGCCAGCAACGACGCGAGCACGGCCGAGCGCGTGATCTCCTTGCCCACGGTCGGGCCGACGCGGTCGAGGCTCTTCTGCTCGAACTTCGACGACGGGAAATCCTTCGCCAGCGCGTTGGTCACGGTCGGTCCCGAGCCGAAGGCTGCGGTCACCTGCAACGTCTCCTTGCCGGTGCCGATGTTCTTCTGGTACTGGATCATCGGGTCGCCGATGTTCAGCTTCGCAATCGACGCGCGAAGTTTCTCCACGTCCACCTTCTGCTCGAAGCTCATCGCCACGGAATCGCCACCCGCGAAATCCACGCCGAGGATGTCCTTCTTGCCGACGAGGCGGTACACGCCGTAGCCGTTGCCCACGACGATCAGGATCCACGATGCCGCAAAGGCGAGCTTTGCGATTTTCATGAAGTCGATGTGCGCGCCTTTGATGATGTGCAGCATCGGCAGGCCTTTGAGCAGGTTCTTCTGCAGGAGGAAGTCGAAGATCAACCGCGTGACGATCAGCGCGGTGAACATGCTCACGCACAAGCCGATGGTCAGCGTCACGCCGAAGCCCTTCACCGAGCCGGTGCCGAGGAAGATCAACAGCACGGAGGCGATGAGTGTCGTCAGGTTCGAGTCGAAGATCGTGGTGAACGCCTTGTCGTAACCGGCCGAGAGCGCTCCGCGCATCGACTTGCCCGCCGCCAGTTCCTCGCGGATGCGCTCGTAAATGAGCACGTTGGCATCGACCGCCATGCCGATTGTGAGCACCACACCCGCGATGCCCGGCATGGTGAGAGTCGTCCCAATCGAGCACATCACACCGAGGAGGATGACGATGTTGAGCATCAACGCGGCATTCGCGACGATGCCGGCGAGCATGTAATACACGAGCATGAACGCCACGACCGCGCCCGTCCCGATGAGCGAGGCCTTGATGCCGCTTTGGATCGAGTCGGCTCCCATCGTCGGGTCCACGCCGCGTTCCTCCTCGATGCGCACGGGCGCTTCGAGCGGATTCTCGAGCACGTTGGCCAGTTCGATGGCTTGTTTGATGTCGTAGTCGCCGGTGATGCGCGCCCGGCCGCCGAGGATCGGCTCGCTGATGCGCGGCGCGGACGCCACGACACCGTCGAGCACGATGGCCATGAACTTGCCGGAGTTTTCGCGGGTGATGTCCCCAAACAGCGTCGCGCCCTCGGAGTCGAGGTCAAAGAGGATCTCGGGCAGCCCCGACATCGGGTCGCGCGTGGCCATGGCGCGCTTGATGTATTTGCCCGTGAAGTTGCGCTCGGCCTTTTTCTTCACGAGGAATTCCTGCGTGAAGGCGGTTCCATCTTTCTGCTTCCGGAGTTCCTTCAGCACTTCGTAGCCCGGTTCGACGAGGCCCTGCGCCAGCAACTCGGCGCTCTTCTCGTGCACCAATCGCAATTCAAGGAAGGCCGGCTTGGAAATCTGCACGCGGGCGCTCTCCTTCTCCGCCTCGGACAAGCCGGGCATCTGGATGAGAATCCGCCCCGGGCCGCTGGGCTGGATCACCGGCTCGGCCACGCCAAACTTATCGACGCGCCGCCGCAACACATCCATCGCCTGCGAACGGGCGTCGTCGATGTTTGCGCCCGGCTGGAGTTTCGTCGTGTCGAGTGCGACGAGGAACGACTGGCCGCCCTGCAAGTCGAGGCCGAGGCGGATCTTCCCGGCGGCGGAGCGCTGAATCTTGTTCAGGATCGCGCGCGTATGATCGGTTTCGCCCTGGATGTTGATCCTGCTGCAGTAGCGCGTGATGTCATTCGTGCCGATGGCCATGCGCAGGTTGCCGTAGGTCTGGCCGGGGCGGTCCTTCTCCAGCGCGGCGGCCTGCTCCATGATCGCGGTGAAGCGCGAGTCCTTGCCCTCGGCGCGACGCTGAAACTCGTCGAGCAGGTTGCGGCCTTGCGGCGGATAAAGTTCCGTCAGCGACCACGCGACGATCAGGACGATAAAGATGAACTTCCAGAGCAGGTTGCGCTTCATTGGGGAATATCAGGCTTCGGAGGAAACTTCGGTGATCTCGGTGACGGCGCTCTTGAGCACTTCGAGCTTCGCGTCGCCCGAACGAATCGAGACGGTCCGGTCCTTGACCGTGACCACCACGGCGACGAGGCCGGAGCTGGTGACGATCTTGTCGCCGGCCTTGAGTTTGGAGAGAAGGCTCGCGTGCTCCTTGGCTTTCTTCTGCTGCGGGCGGATGAGCAGGAAGTAAAACATCAGGCCCATGATGGCGAACATCCCGAGCATCTGGACCATCGAGCCGGTGGGATTGGGCTGCGTGCCCGGCTGGCTGGGCGGCGGCGCCATGGCCAGCAGGGCGGCGAAAGAATGCAACATCATATCAATAGTCGAATTAGAGCGTGCCAATCTAGGGATGCGAAGGGGTTTGGCAAGCTTTACGTTGGCGCGAAAACCAGCGTGCGTATCGAGGCACCCATACCATTTAACTCCGTCGGTCTGCGAGAACGCGGGTGCGAGTGGCAAGATGCGCCCGCTCTCTCCCGGAGCGGTCTATCCGTGCACGGGGAAGGGTCTCTCCGACCTCGGAGAACGCGTTTTCGATCCCGGAGAGGGGTTCCTCCGAGCACGGAGGACGCTCTCTCCGACCCCGGAGAGAGGTCTCCCCGACCTCGGAGAACGCTGCGTCCGACGCCGGAGAACGCTCCGTCCGACCTCGGAGAGCGCGTTTTCTACCCCGGAGAGGGGTCCCTCCGAGCACGGAGAAGGGTGCCTTCCGAGGCTGGAAACGGCGGG
>DATDFH010000046.1:0-8408 GCA_036522715.1 Verrucomicrobiia bacterium | reverse complement strand
ATGGCGGGTATCATCATGGTTCCTACGGTGGTGGCACCCACCACACGTACGGCGGAGGAGGAACGCACTACGCTTCCGCAGGTGGTGGCATGCACCACACTTCCGGAGGCGGAGGCGGTCATCATCACTGAACACGGCGGTTGATCCGAACTGAGGGGTCTTCTCGACCTGGCGTCCAGGCCACGTGCGAATCAATTCCCGGTCAGTCCGTCATTCGTAGGCGATGCCGACGACTTCCAAATCTTCTTCGCCCGATGGAAAACGAAACCGCACCCGCTGCCCGATCCGAGCATTAAGCAGCGCCCGCGCAATCGGCGAACGCCAACTCACCCAACCCCGGTCGATGTCCGTCTCGTCGATGCCCACGATGCGATATTGCGATTCGCTCCCGGCGCGGTCCCGCACCGTGACCGTCGCGCCGAAACGAACCTGCTCCACCGGTCCGCCCGGCGGTGTCACGATCTCGGCCGTCGCGAGGCTTTCCTCGATCTGGGCGATCCGCTCGTCAACCGTTTGGAGCCGGCGCGGGTCAGGTGTCTCCGAGAAAGCCATCGCCTGCGGACGGTCCACGTGAACGAGTCGCTCCCGTTCCTCGCGCAGGCGCCGCGCGCCATCCGGCGTCAGATAATTTTTTGCGCCCGAGGGCAACGCCGGGGGCATCCGCCGGGCAACCGGCCGCTCAGGTGCGTCATCCAATTCGCGCGTAAATGCCTTGCTCATCGCCGCATAGAGTAGCAGCCCCGACGCATCTTGTCATTCGCCGGGGCGACGAAACCGGCGTGCGGACGTAATTGCACCACCCCACAATAGTGCTTTGATTTTTGAACGTTAATTGTGTTTCCTTGTATCTCACATGGTGAAATTGAGTTCTTTGGTCCGTCCATCGCAGGCCCGCAAGGTCGCTGCTTCATCGTCCGGGAAGCGGCCGTCCACGGCCCTGATCACTTCGCAAACGCGTACTTCGTCCGCTCCTCCGCCCGCTTCCATCGCCGGCCTTCCGTTGGAAACGCTTGTCGCCGACGCGGTGAACGAGCTCATTCAACTCGCCCGCGACCAGGGCTACCTGACCAACGAGGATATCGACGACACGCTGGCCGACGCCCACCTTCAGCCGGCGCAACTGGACGAAATCCGCGCGCATCTCCGCAATCTCGACATCGACATTGTCGATCATAACGGAGCCGACCAGGCGTCGCCGGCGACGCCGACGCAGGAGCCTGAACGATCCGCGGACGGCGACGACCTCGACGATCCGGTGCGGATGTATTTCAAGCAGATGGGCAAGGTGCCGCTGCTGACGCGCGAGCAGGAGGTGGCGATCTGCCGGCGCATGGAAGAGGCGGAAGACCAGCGGCGAAACCTCACCTACGGCCTTGGTTTTGCCGCCAAGGAACATATCGCGCTCGCCCAAAAGATCGTCGCCGATCCTCCCCAGGAACGGTTCGACCGCGTGATCCTCGCCGAAAAAGTTCCCGCGCGCGCGAAGCATCTTGTTGCCTTGCGGCGCTTGATCCGCAAAACGCGGGCGCTCGACCAGGCCGCCGACCGCCAGTTCGCACGCTGGCGCGCGGCCCCATCGAAGGCCGCCCGCGAACGGTTGTGGACCGGCTTGCAGAAGACCGAGGCGAAGCTCCACGCGAGCTTCTCCAAGTTTTTCTTTCAGCCGCGGTTCATCGACAACCTCGCCACGGTGGCGGACAACGTTCACCACAAGATGCAGCACAGTCTCGGCGCCTTGTGTCTGGCCGGACAGAAACCCCGCTCAGCCCGCACCCGCGCGATCCTCCGCGAGGAACGCGATCGGCTGAGCGAGCTTGAGGCGTTTGTGCGAATGCCCGTGGAAAGTTGCGCGATCGCCTCCCGGCAATTGAAGGATTCGGCCGCCCGGCTCCACCAGGCCCGCACGGAAATGGCCGAGGCGAATCTCCGTCTTGTCATCTCCATCGCCAAGAAATACCTCAACCGCGGCGTGTCCTTCCTCGACCTCGTCCAGGAAGGGAACATCGGACTCATGCGCGCCGTCGAGAAGTTCGAGTATCGTCGCGGTTACAAATTCTCTACCTACGCCTCGTGGTGGATTCGCCAGGCCGTCTCCCGCGCCGTCGCCGACCACTCGCGCACCATCCGCGTCCCGATTCACATGATCGAGTTGGTCACCAAGCTGACGAAGGCCGAACGCCGCCTCCTTCAGGAACTGGGCCGTGAGCCGCTCCCGGAGGAACTGGCCGACGAACTCCACCTTCCCGTCGCGCAGATCAACGCCCTTCGCCGGATGATCCAGCAGACCGTTTCGCTTCACGCCCCGGTCGGCGACGACGGCGATACCAAGCTGGGTGATTTCATTGCCGACCCATCGGTCAAGGACCCTGCGGACGTGGCCAGCGCCCACTTGCTCAAAGGTCACCTGGACAAGGTGCTGGCGACGCTGACCGAACGCGAACGCCACATCCTCGAACTGCGTTTTGGTCTGCGCGACGGCCAGGAGCGGACGCTCGAAGAAGTCGGCCGCCAGTACAAAGTCACCCGCGAACGCATCCGGCAGATCGAAGCCAAGGCCCTGCGGAAAATGCGCCACCCCACGCGCCTCCGTCACCTCCAAGGTTTCCTCGAACACGAACCGGCCGCTTGATCATCGGCGGGATCGGCAGCGCCCGGTTCACTTCGTGTCCACGAAGAATTCCCGGCGCAGCTTGGTGAAGACGATCTCCGAGGTGCCGAAGCGCGGCGTCAAGCGTCTCCTTCCCGTTGAGTATGTCACATACATCTCGTCGTTGTACTCGCAGATGAACGGCGTGTTCACCGCGTCGTAATCCACGATCGTGAAAGCCAGCGTGTAGGTGGTGTAGGTCGGGTCAATCATCACCACGTCGCACTTGTTCCGCGTGACCGTCGTTCCGCCCATAGACACGCTTTGCGCCGTGAACATCGCCACGATCCCGATCGGCTTGCCGAAATCGCAGATTGCGGGCCGGCCGATGCCGTACGTCCATTTTGTGACTGGCATATCAAACGCGTAGAGGTTGGTCTTGCTGGCTTTGCTGAGCATGTAGCCGTTCTTCAGCACGTTCGACCGCAAGTGCAGGTAGATGTTTTTGCGGTCGTGGGTCATCGCCGGCTCCGCCAGAATTTTCACGTCATCAGGCGTCTCGCCGGGCAACTGACGCGGATCGGGCGCGCCGAGCAACTCCCACGTCGCTCCATCGTCCGCGCTGCGCATCAGGACATTAGTCATCAGGAGCGTCTTGCCCCCGGAGGAGTTCTTGATCTGCACCGTGCTGTAGAGATACCCGTCGAACTTCATCATGTCGCAACTCAGGCTGATGCCGCGCGAGAACTCCGCGCCAACGCCCGCCCCGAACAGATGATCCAGATGGCTCTGCACATTGGACTGGGATAGGTCCACCGTTTTCCCGCCCGGTTTCCCGATCATGCAGCGCACCTGGTGCAGGTCCGAAAGCTCGCCGCTGGAAAATGTGTAATCCTTGTAGAACGCACGGACGGTTGGCCCGGTGTCACCGGCCTGCCGTGAGACGAAGAAAATGCGGAGCGTGTCCGAGTTGACCACGTGCAGCATCGGGTTGATGACAGTGTTCCCGGTGATTACGATTCCGTTCGAGGAATCGCCCGGGCCGGAAATGTCCACCCATCGCGCGGTCGCCGTCGGGTTCAGGATGTTGAAGATTACCAGGCGCGCTTTCTGGCCGGTGACGTTTTCCTCCACGGAGGTGTCATTGCACTGATAGGCCGCATAGCCGATCCCTTTCACAATTTTCAGCGATGATTGATGCGCGTACAGTTCGGTCGTGAACCGGCTCACAATTTGGGACCCATCCACAAACGAACGTCCGGCGACGGCTGCGTTTGCGAGCGGTGGTTTCTCCGCTGAACGGGCAGAGACGGCGGCCAAGCCGACGAACAACAGAAGGAAGATCATTTCGGAAGACCTCCAGGATGTCGAAGATTTCGGTCCGGTAAAGGCGCGACGCATCCGCGAGTCCAGCACCAGAGTCGTGGAGCAGAGGCTCAGCCCGGCAATCAGGCCGGATTGAAAACACGGCGAACGAACACTCGTCACACGCAGGCTCATATTCGATTCACGTCCGAACTTCAATTCGTCCGGACAATCGTCATCGGTGCTCCATCCGAGGTCTGCGTTTTGGGCGCGGGCAGGCGCTCATCGCAAATCCCGCTCCTCGATGTGAAAACGATGCAACACCCGGTGAAAAATGGGTGCGAGCAGGATCCCCGTCGCCGTGATGAAAATCATCCCTGAAAAAAGCGCGTAGGCCGACGCGAACAACTTGGCCGCATCCGAGTTCAAGGTGTTCACCGGTCCCATGCCCGTAAGGATCATCGCCGCGTTCATGATCGAGTCCACCCAGTTCAACCCAGCAATGAAATGATAGCCGAGGACGCCGAGACCAAGCGAAAATCCGACCAGCCCGGACGAGAGTCCAAGTGCGATCAAGAACCGGTGGTAGAACGTGCGCCTCCGCTGCGCCTTCGACTTTACGGATGAATCCACGACCGCATTCGGCATCAGAATTCTCCCTTCAAGACGCAGGCGGGGCCCGTCGCGCCGAAATCCGGTAAAGGCGGATCGAGTTGCGCACGCTCCATCGCATGGGCCGTCGCGCCATCGCTCCCTTCAACACGGTTGGTGACCCCAGTCATTTTCCTTCAGTTCCTTTTCAAAGAGCGCCATCTGCTCTTCGGCGGTCAGCTTGTTCACAGCGTCCACCCCACCAACCTTGGCGCTCCCTGCCTCAACACGCGGCGACGACTCCGTGGAGGCGGCCTTGCCCGGGCCGGACTCCGGCCGGACTTCGCCATCGTTCCGTGGAACATTCATGACATTCGCTCGAAGGCTTGGTCCGAGGCCCCGGAAAGTAAAGCGTTGAGTAGGCCGCATCTCTCAACGTGAACTTGCCGGTCGATTCCCAACGGCCACGAATTCTTCGCGCCCGGCATTCACCGGTTGACGAGTGCGGCGAACGGGCGTTCTGTACGTGCGTCCCTACCTGACGACCGTGTGGCCGTCAGGGTCCAGATGACCCGGGACAACAACCCGCGCCGAAAGGCGCGGGTTCTCACCGGGAATGCGATGGGTCAGACAGCAGGATCGTTTCTGCCTCGTCTACACGCGCGTTGGCGCAACCGGCAAGTCACCAAGCACGACGCAGCAGCACGGAGTTTTCGAGTTCGTGAGTTCCCGATTTTCAGTTCTGCATTCCCACGTTTCTGACTCCTAACTTCTTTCTCCTTGCCCACTGCTCCCCGCTCCCGGCAACCTGCAAGCATCAATGACCACGAACATGCGCCCCTTGCTCTCTCTCTCAATCCTCGTCACCGTCGCCGCTTTCGCTGCAGAACCGCCCAAGCTGCCCGCCATTCCGGCCACGCCCATCGCCAAGAAGAAGGAACTGCTCTTCTCCGACGACTTCAAAGGAGCTGAACACGACAAGCGCTGGCACCGCGTCGTCGACACCTTCAAGTTTGAAAATGGCATGCTCAAGGGCACGCAGACCCGCGAGAAGACCATTCCCGCCGCCAACGGCAAGCCCGAGATCACGGCCCATGCCGCCGTGTACGGCCTGGAACTTCCCACCAAGGACAGCGTCGTGGAGGTGAAGATCAAGTTCGAGGGCGCGACGATGATGGATGTTGAGTTCGACGACCGCAAATACACCGGCTCGCACTACGGCCATCTCTGCCGCACCAGGGTCAGCCTCACCGGCGTCACCATCATGGACGAACGCGAAGGCAGCCAGAACGAGGTGATCAAGGCATTGCAGAAGGATCCCACGAAGAAGGCCCAGGTCGCCAAGATGATGGCCGGCAAGAGCGCCACGTTCCCCGCGAAGTTCGAGGCGGGCAAATGGTACACCTTCACTGTTGAAACCGTCGGCGACGAGATGCGCGCGAGCATCGACGGCAAGGGTGTCGCCTACCTCAGGTCCCCCGGCATCGGCCACGCCACCAAGTCCAAGATCGAACTCGGCGTCGCTGGCAAGGACGGCTACTTCGACGACATCAAGGTCTGGAACGCCGAAGCGGCGAAGTAGTTTCAAAACCAATCCTGCCACCATGAATTCCTCCTACACCCGCCGCGACTTCGCCAAACTCGCCCTGAGCGCGCTGCCCGGCGCCGCGCTCTTGTCCGCCACCCAACGCCTAGGTGCCGCATCCGCCAAGCCCAATTCGAAGGTGGCCGGCGTCCAGCTCGGCCTCAACGTGCCCTACAGTTTTGGCGGCAAGACGATGGACGCCGACGAAGTCCTTCAGAACTGTGTCAAGCTCGGCTTGAGCGGAGTAGAATTGCGCACCCAGCCCGTCGAAGCCTTCCTCGGCTTGTCCGCGGAACTCACCGCCGCCAAGAAGGGCGAGGCCAAGAGCGCAGCCGCGGGCAAGGCCGAAAAAATCCGGGCCTGGCGCAAGTCCGTGTCCATGGATCGTGTGAAGGAATTCCGCGCCAAGTGGGAAACCGCCGGCGTGCTCATCGAGATCGTCAAGGTGGACGGCATCTTCAAGATGGCGGATGACGAGCTGGATTACGCGTTCACGCTCGCCAAGGCGCTGGGCGGACGCGCCATTTCCTCGGAAATTTCCCACACCGAAGCGGAACTCAAACGCGTCGGACAGTTTGCCGACAAGCACAAGCTCATGGTCGGCTATCACGGCCACGCCACCACGAAGCCGGAGCATTGGGAGGAGGCGTTCGCGCTCGCGAAATACAACGGCGCGAACGTGGACCTCGGACACTTCGTGGCGGGCAACAACACTTCGCCGGTGCCCTTCCTCAAGAAGTATCACGACCGCGTCACTCACGTGCATCTGAAGGACCGCAAGCTCAACAACGGCCCCAACACGCCGTTCGGCGAGGGCGACACGCCGATAGCCGAAGTGCTGCGCCTGATCCGCGACAACAAGTGGAACATCCAGGGCACGATCGAATTTGAGTACAAAATTCCCGCCGGCTCCGACCGCATGACCGAGTTGGCCCGTGCCATTAAGTTCTGCCGCGACGCGCTCGCCTGACCTCTTTTCCTTGGCGCAAGATCGAACTCGGGTTCGCCGGCAGGAAGACGGGAATTTCCGACAGCCCGGCGGTGGCAGCCCACCCACTTGACCGTCAATCTTCGCGTCTGAACCATTTGCAACCTGCTGGCGCAGTCCTTCACTTGCCGGACCGACTTCCAATCGGCACCAAATCAATGGAGTCCATGCCGAAGCCGAAGTTTGCCGACGCCGGGTTCTTCCCGATCATGTCAACACGCAGTTGATGCACGCCCTGCGTGAGGTTGGTGTTCCCCAGCGTGACTTGACCCGAAGGGATTACCACCGGCGCATACGCATCAAAGATCGCGCCCACGGGTTCCCCATCGAGAAAAACCCGCACCCGCCCGAAGTCCGGTGCCTGAGTCGCATACAAGTCCACCCGATACGAACCCGTCGCCACCACCGGAATCCGGAACGCGATCGTTCCCTTCGCGTTTGGGGGAAAGAAGAGCTGCGCATTCGCGCTCCAGCAATCCCTGCCAAACCCCGCCATCGGCTGGACCGAGACGCTCCAGTTCGCACGCGACTCGACCTCCAGTTTCTCGGCCTCCAACGGCGCACGCGCGGTGAGATTCGACGGCATCGCCATTCCCCGCTTGAGCCGCGTCAGCAGCAACCAGCGCACGCGAATGCTCTGCATCGGCGAGAGCGTGTTCCGCTCGTCGTAATACGACATGATGTTCGCGCGCGGCAACGTGAACACCGTCCCGCCCAGCGTAACCCTCGGCGTGCGGTCGCATTCCAACGGTCGGATCAATGGGTCAGGCGGCGTGTCGCTGATTCCGTCACCGTCAAACACCGACGCCTTCTTGCCCGAATTGCGGAACGCCGCCTCCGCGTCGGCCGCCAGATTATATGTCCCCGCAAACGTGTGCGGCAGACCCAGGAAATGCCCCACCTCGTGTGCCAGTGCGTCCGTGTGTGGATGGCCGCAATGGCTGTCGTCGTCCCAGCCGGGCATCACCACGAAGTTATAGTCCCACCACGAAAATCCGCCGCCCGTCGCTGACGGTCCCCGCCCGTGCCGGAACACCACCAGCAGCTTGCCGCGGAATTTGGCGGCGAGCGCATTGCCCGCCCGCTTTTGTGCGTCCCAGTCCGGATCCTCCACGCCCATCAGGTTGTTCAGCAGCGTGCTCTTGAGTTCCACGAAGTCTCCGGTCGCAGGAGAAAACTGGAACTGAACATTTGCCGCCGCGAACGTGCGGTTGGCGAAGTTCACCCATTCCTGGACCTGCGCCGGGGTGATTCGCGCCGCGCGCCGCCCGTCATCGTCCGAGATCTTGACTGCCTGGATGCGGGCCTGAAGCGGGCCGGAACTCGGGATCACCGACCGGACCTGGGCCGCT
>DATDFH010000045.1:0-16313 GCA_036522715.1 Verrucomicrobiia bacterium | reverse complement strand
CTCAACCGCATCTTCGAGCCGTTTTACACCACCAAGAAAAAGGGCACGGGCCTCGGCCTGATGATCGTGCAGCGCATCGTACGCGAGCACGGCGGGCGCATCGATGTCGAGAGCGATGTCGGGAAGGGAACCACGTTCCGCGTCTGGCTGCCCTCGCACGAGCGCCGGCCGCGCCTGCTCCAAGCGCCCGCGGGAGGGAAGAGTTGAACGGATGACCCCCACCCTGTTGATCGTGGATGACGAGAAGCCGACGCGCGACGGCTTGCGCGCGGCGTTCGAGGATCGCTTCGACGTGTACGTCGCCGAGGACGCGGCCACGGCGATGGAGTTGTTGGAGCGGGAAAATTTCGCCGTGATGCTCACCGATTTCAAACTGCCCAAAGAGGACGGCATGAAGTTGATCGCGCGCGCCAAGTCGCTCTCCAAGCCGCCCGTGTGCATCCTCATGACCGCCTACGGATCGGAGGAGGTGGCGGTCGAGGCGATGAAGAATGGCGCGGACGATTACATCCCGAAAGGGAAGATGCAGCTCGACGAACTGGAGATGCGCATCGCCAAGGCGCTGCGCTCGCAGAAGCTCGAAGTCGAAAACAAGACCCTGCACCAGCAACTCGACGCGAAGTTCGGCATGGAGAACATCGTCGGCGATTCGGCGGTGATGCGCGAGTTGCTCGAAACGGTGCGGCAGGTGGCGCCGACGCAGGCGACGGTGCTCATCCGCGGCGAGAGCGGCACGGGGAAGGAATTGATTGCAAAGGCGCTGCACCAGTTGAGCACACGCGCGCGCAATCCGCTGGTGAGCGTGCATTGCGCGGCGCTGCCGGCCACGCTGCTGGAGAGCGAACTCTTCGGGCACGAGAAGGGCGCGTTCACCGGCGCGTTCGAGCGGCGCATCGGCCGCGTGGAGCAGGCACAGGGCGGATCGCTGTTCCTTGACGAGATCGGCGAGATCGACGCGACGATTCAGATCAAGCTGTTGCGGTTCCTCGGCGAGCGGACGTTCGAGCGAGTGGGTTCGAGCAAGACGCTGACGGCGGACGCGCGGTTAATCACGGCGACGAACAAGAATCTCGCGGAGCTGGTGAAGGCGGGGAAATTTCGTGAGGACCTTTATTACCGGCTGCGCGTGGTGGAATTGGTGCTGCCACCGTTGCGGGAGCGGAAAGGTGACATTCCCGTGCTGGCGCAAACTTTCCTCAAGGAGTTCGCGCGCGAAAACAACCGCAACGTCACCGACTTTACCGTGGACGCGCTGGAGGCGTTGGTGAAGCACCACTGGCCGGGCAACGTGCGCGAATTGCGCTCGGCCATCGAGCACGCGGTGGCGTTCTGCCGCGGCGACCGGATCGATCGCAAGGATTTGCCGGCGGATGTGCGCGATCCGGGTGCGGCGCTGGTGACGATGGGCCATCCGCTGGCGGACGAAAATCTCACAGTGCAGGAGGCGGAAAAGCAGTTGATGATTCGCGCCTTGAAGGAATCGAACGGAAACCGCACGCTGGCGGCCAAGAAAATTGGCATCAGCCGCCGCACCTTGCACCGCAAGCTCCACACCTATCATCTCGAAGGAATGTAATCGAAGGGACCACTCATGCTGCCACTCCAGGAACTGATTCACCGGTTGGAAGAAGGCGCCGGGCGCCGCTGGATTCTCATGACGATGGGCATCCTCGTGGCCATCACGATGGTCACAGTGTATGACACGCGCGAGTTCAGGAATCTTGGCACCGTCGAGGGGATGGACGCCGCGCAACTGGCGCGCAATCTCGCGGACGGAAAGGGTTACACGACCGATTTCGTGCGGCCCGTCAGCATGTGGCTGCTCAAACAGAAGGCGACCGACGGCGGCACAAAGGCGCCGGGCCCGGACGTTTACCGCCTGCGCGGAGCGCATCCGGATCTGGCTAATCCGCCGGTGTACCCGCTGTTGCTCGCCGCGTGGATGAAGGTGATTCCGTTCCACCACCCGATCGCTTCTCCAACCGGCTTCTGGATCTACCAGCCGGATTTGATGATCGCCTTCCTGAACCAGCTCTGTTTCCTCGGCGCTGCGGTGTTGGTGTATTTCCTGGGGCGACGGGTCTTCGATCCCTCGGTCGGCTGGGTGTCCGCGATCGTGTTCTTCTGCACGGAGGAATTCTGGCGCTACTCGGTTTCGGGTCTGCCGACGCTGCTGATGCTGGTGATTTTTCTGGGCACGATCCTGATGCTGGTTCGGCTGGAGGAAGGCGTGCGCGGCGAACAGAAAGGTCCCGGCTGGGTATTGATGATGGCAGGCTTGGCGGGTTTGCTCATCGGCCTAGGCGCGTTGACGCGGTATTCATTCGGCTGGTTGATCCTGCCGGTGGTGGGCTACCTGTTGCTCTTCCTCGGGCCGCAACGAATCCTGGCGGCCGTCGTGGCGGTGGTGGTTTTCCTCGCGGTGCTCTCGCCTTGGGTGGCGCGCAACTATTCCGTGAGCGGCACGCTGTTCGGCATCGGCGGTTACGCGCTGGCGGCGGACGCAGGCGTGTCGAGCCGGAAGGTCGAGGCATCGCTCGACCCGTCGGAGGATTTGAAGAAGTTCGGCTTTCAGGGCGTGCGGATCAAACTGGTTTCCAACCTGACGACAATCGTCCGCGATGAATTGCCGAAGTTGGGAGGCAGCTGGGTCACCGGGCTGTTCCTGGCAGGTCTGCTGATTCCGTTTCGCAGCCAGACACTGGGGCGGTTGCGCGTGCTGGTGTTGATGTGCCTCGCGGTGTTGATGGTGGTTCAGGCTCTGGGCAAGACCCACCTGTCCAGCGAGGGGTCCCAGCAAAGTTCGGAGAACGTACTGGCTCTGGCGACGCCGGTGGTGTTCATCTTTGGCGTCGGGATGTTCTTCATTCTGCTGGAGCAGTTGCGGCTGACCACGGTACAGGGGCGCCTGCTGGTCATCGTCGCGTTTGTCGTGCTGGTATCGGCGCCAATGATCCTGACGTTGTTGCCGCCGCGCACGGTCCCGCACGTTTATCCGCCGTATTACCCGCCCGTCATTCAGCAGACTTCCGGCTGGGTGGCGGAAAACGAGTTGATGATGAGCGACATTCCGGAGGCGGTCGCATGGTACGGGCGGCGGCACTGTGTGGGTTTCACCTGGGACCTGGAGAAACACTTCTACGAGATCAACGACTTCCATCGGCCGATCGCGGCGCTTTACCTGACGCCGGTGACGATGGACGGAAAGCTGCTTTCACAGATGTTGGGACCAGAAACACGGGCATGGGGCTTGTTCCTGCTCGAAAGCCTGATCCGCCGCGAAGTCCATGCGCGGTTCCCGCTGCGGGTGGCGGCGCCGGGGTTCTTCCCGGACCGGTTGTCGGACCAGCTGTTCCTGACTGACCGGGAACGCTGGGCGGGCCGATCGCGCTAAATCATTGAAAGCCGCCGGAACTGGCAAGATAAATGTTTGACAATACCGCCGTTGGGTCGTAAAACCGCGCGGAGCCTGAGTTCCGCCAGATTGGTTGAAAGTCGTTGAAGTAAAAAAATTTAAGCTATGAAACGCATCGCAAAAAGTGCCGGGTTTGCCGCCATGGGGCTGCTGGGAATGGCCACCGCCAATGCCCAGACTTCGTACGGGCTGGCACCAAGTCTGACACCACAGGAACTGTCCAAAACTTGGAGTGCGTCTGTCGCATTGCGCGGCTTTTACGACGACAATTACAATACCGGCCCCAAGGGCCAGGAGCATTCGAGCACCGGGTTCGAGGCGTCGCCGAAGATATCCTTTAACATGCCGATGGAGCAGACCTTCATCGGCCTCAGCGCAATCTACTCGATGCGCTACTATGGTGATCGGCCGTCCAATTCGGCGGATCACACCATCCAGGTGGACGGCTCGCTTACTCATTCGTTCTCGGAACGCAACAAGGTCAGTCTGAGCGACAGCTTCGTAGTGGCCCAAGAGCAGGAACTTCTCAATCCAACTGCGCTCACCTCGTTCATCCGCACCGAGGGCAACAACGTCCGCAACCGTGGCGCGGTGGACGTGACGACTGGTCTGACACCGACCATCAGCGCGGTGTGGGGTTACGCGAACACCTTCTACGACTACGAACAGACAGGGACTGGAAGCCGTTCAGCGCTGCTCGACCGCATGGAACACTTGTTCTCGGTCAACGGCCGGTGGCAGGTCACGCCGGCGACCGTAGGCGTGTTGGGTTACCAGTACGGGCTCGTCGATTACACGAGCAACGATCCTCTGACGACCTCCGGTTTTTCTACGGCGGCAAGCCGGAAGCCTTCCTTCCGCGACAGCCGCTCGCAGTATGGCTTTGTTGGTGCGGATCATAATTTTACCGCCCAACTCCTCGGTTCAATCCGCGGCGGCATCCAGTACACGGAGTATCCCAATACCGGCGGCGGCTCGGACGTGTCGCCTTACGCTGACGGCTCTGCCTCGTGGACTTACGGTCCGGGATCGTTTGTGCAAGGCGGCGTGCGGTATTCCCGCAATGCCACTGATGTCGCCTTCAACGCTCTTGACGCAACCCCGACGCTGGACGCCGAGAGCCTGGTGTTCTACACGGCCATCAACCACCAGTTCACCGCCAACCTCACCGCCAGCATCCTTGGCCAGGTACAGTATTCCACGTTCAACGGTGGCAGTGCGGACAGCATCAGCGACACATTCTTCACCGTCGGGCTTAACTTTGCCTATCGGGTCAACCAGTTCCTCTCAGCCGAAGCGGGCTACAACTTCGACCACTTGGACAGCGGTTTGGACGCCGTCCAGCTCCGCAGCTTTGATCGCAACCGCATTTATGTGGGCTTGCGCGCCACCTATTGATTGAATTAAGCTCACGACAGATCGGGAGGCTGGACGAAATACTCTAGCCTCTTTTTTTTTACCATGGATGCCAACACAAGTTCTTTCTCGACCGACTCGAAACTCCACTTCCTCGACTATTGGCGCGTCATCCGCATCCGCAAGACGGTGATCATCGCCGTGCTGCTGCTGGTCGTGATCACCGTTACCGCCGTCACCTACATCCTGCCGGAAGCCTACAAGAGCACCGTCCGCATCGCCGTGGAAAAGGATACGCCCGACGTCTCGGGCATCGGTCAGCAAAGTTTTGCCCAAGGCTACGACCATTATTTCATCCTGACGGAGTTCGAGAAGATTCAATCGAAGACCAACCTTTACGAGGTGATCAGTCGCCTCGACCTCAACCGCGAGTGGGCCAAACGTTACGGCGGCGGCGGTGCGCTCAGCTATGGGCAGACCTTCCAGCGTCTCAAGGGCAGCATCGATGTGCGTCAGACCCGCAACACCAGCCTGATTGAGATCAGCGTTTTCAGCCCGGATCCCAACGAAGCGGCCGTCATCGCCAATACCATCGCGAAGGTTTACAAGGAACTCCGCCTCAACTCGCGCATGGAAATCTCATCGCGCGGCATCGACAAGCTCAAGGAGCAGCTCAAGGAAAAAGAGGACGGCGTCAAACAACTCCAGGAGCGGGTCAACCAGTTGCGCGAGCAGCTCAAGGTGACGGACATCATGCAATCGGGAACCCCAAGCTCGACCCTTGAACCCGAAACCTTGCGCCGCTTTGAAGCCATGCGCATCGAGTCCACCAAGGAGTACGACCAATTCAACATGCTGCTGACCCAGTTGAACGCCAAGTCCCGCGCCGATCTCCGCAAATCCATCACCATCGCCTATCCCGACGGCCAGTTATCAAGCCTCCTCGAGGCGCGTGACCAGTCCGAACAGAAGCTCGCCGCGCTCACCAAGGACCTCGGCGACGAACACCCCGAAGTCCAGCGCACCGCGGCGTTGCTGACCAAGATTTCATCCCAGGTCGATGACCGGATTCAGGGCATCCTCGAGGGTCTGGCCATTCGCGTCCAATCACTCAAAGCCAGTCTCGATACCGTCGACCTGCAGGTCCAAAAGGCCAAGAACGCCGACATGGAAACCGCCCGCCGCACCCGGCCCTACTTCGAGGCGCTGCGCGAACTGGAAAAGGCGCAGCAGGTGCGCGACGCGCTCAACCTTAAGGTCACCCAGGAGACGATCGACGCCAACCTTCCCCGCCAATCCATCGTTCAGATCACCGACCTTGCCGAACCCGGCATGGCGCCCGTCAAACCGAACAAGCCGCTTAACATTTCCATCGGCATCGTCATCGGATTGATCGCCGGCATCGGCCTCGCGTTCTTCATCGAGTACCTCGACACGTCCGTGAAGACCCTCGACGACGTCGAGCGCGCGTTGCAGGCGCCCGTGCTGGGCGTGATCCCGCAAAACGTCGGCAACCTCCTCGAAGAGGGGCCGGAAAGCCCCCACGCCGAATCCTACCGCGTGCTCCGCTCGAACATGCTCTTCTCGAAGAAGGACGGGAAGTTCAACACCATCTGCGTCATCAGCGGCGGCGCCGGCGAAGGCAAGTCCACCACCATCTTCAACCTCGCCGTCACCTTCGCGCAGAACGGCCAGCGCGTGGTGGTCGTCGATTCCGACCTGCGCCGTCCAAGCGTCCACAAGCACTTCAAGGTTTCCAATACCATTGGCCTGACCAATTACCTCCAGCGCCAGAACACGCTCGAGGAGGTCATCCAGACCACCAACCTCCCGACGCTCGACTTCCTCCCCAGCGGCAAGCTACCCAGCAGCTCGATGGGCATCCTCAACTCCGTCCAGATGAAGGCGCTCATCCACGAACTCAAGCGCCGTTACGACTTCGTCTTCTTCGATTCACCGCCGATCCTCGGCGTCAGCGACGCGTCCATCCTCGCCAGCGAAGTCGATATGGCGCTGCTCGTCGTCCAATACCGCAAGTATCCGCAGGCGATGACCCTCCGCGCCAAGCAGATGGTCGAAAAGGTCGGCGGCAACCTCATCGGCGTCGTGCTCAACAACATCAACATGGCGCACGACAGCTACTACTACTACTACAGCGGCTTCTACTCGAACTACTACGCGCCGGCCGAGGAAGCCCGGCCTCGCCTCGCCGCGCCCGCCGCATCCGCCGCCCCGCCCAACGGCCAGGGGCAGGTCGCCACCACCACTGAGACCGAGCGGATCGAGACAAAATATTGATTGTTCTCGCCCGCCCCGGTAAACCATCCCCCGCATGAAGGACTTTCTGAAGTTTGGCCCGGTTGACGTGTCACTGGCGCTGGCGTTCCTGTGCCTCGGCCTCGTGGCAGGGTGCAGTTGGATTCCCACCTACAACCCGGAAGCCTCGCAGCAGCCGGCGGCAACCTACACCACGGCGCCAGTCACCAGCGGCGTTCCCGTGGCGCCCGGACCAAACGGCTACGGTGCCGGCCTCGATCAGGTTCACGTTGGCGACAAGCTCGTCATCATTTTCAGCGACACACCCCAGCCGATGGTGCCGTTCGAGGAAACCGTCCGCGACGACGGGATGATCACCCTGCCGCACGAAAAGAAGATCAAGGCCGCCGGCAAGGGCAAGGGCGAACTGGCCGACGAAATCCGCGCGTTGTACGTGCCGGGCATCTATCGAAAACTCACCGTCTCCATCAAGACCGAGGACCGCTTCTTCACCGTCAGCGGCGAGGTGCGCACACCGAACCGTCTCATCTTCAGCGGCACGATGACTCTCCTCAAGGCGATCGCCTCTGCCGGCGGTTTCACCGAATTCGCCAACAAACGCCGGATCGACATTATCCGCACCACCGGAGCCAAGGAAAAGTGTGATTGGATCAAGGCGCAGGAGAACCCGAACCGCTACGACGTTCCGATTTATCCCGGCGACCAGATTCACGTCCACCGCCGGATCTTCTGATGATCCAGCTCCAGGTGCTTTCGGGCCGGAAGACGGGGACCGCTTTTCAACCGCCGCGCCTGCCCTGCACCATCGGCCGCCTGGCGGACTCTTCGCTCCAACTGGACGACGCCGGCATCTGGGACCGCCACCTCGAACTCGACGTCCAATTCGATCAAGGCGTCCGCCTGCGCCTTTGCCCGCCCGCCCTGGCCACCGTCAACGGCCAGTCATTCGACGAGGTCGTGCTCCGCAATGGCGACGTCATCGAAGCCGGCCCGGTGAAACTCCGCTTCTGGCTTGCTGAACCGACTCAGCGCAGCCTGCGCCTGCGCGAAGCCTTGACTTGGGTTGCGCTCGGCTATCTCTGCCTCCTGCAACTCATCATCATCTACGCGCTGATGCGGTGAGGTGGAAGACCTCGAAGCTCGAAATCCCCTTCGTCAGTGCCGGAAGTGCCTCACACCCGTGAACACCATCGCCATCCCCCGCTCGTCCGCCGCCGCGATGACCTCCGCGTCGCGCACCGAACCGCCCGGCTGAATCGCCGCCGTCGCGCCCGCCTGCGCCGCGGCAATCAACCCGTCTGCAAACGGGAAGAACGCATCGCTGCACACCACGCTGCCGGCCAACGGCAGTCCCGCCTCGCCCGCCTTCCATACGGCGATGCGGCTCGAATCCACGCGGCTCATTTGTCCCGCGCCAACACCCAGCGTCCGGTCGCTGCCCGCGTACACGATCGCGTTGGACTTCACGTGCTTGGCCACGCGCCAGCCAAAGAGCATCGCCTTCAACTCCGCATCACTCGGCGCGCGCTTGGTCACAGCCTTCAACTCGGCGGCCGTGCACGTTTTGAGGTCGCGTTGCTGGAGCAGGTAGGAATCGGCGCCCACGCTCCGCACGTCCCACGGCGACGCGGTGGTCGGGGTCTTAATAACCTGAAGCAGGCGCAGATTTTTCTTCCTCTGCAAAACCGCCAGTGCCTCCACCGTGAACTCTGGCGCAACGATCACCTCGCTGAAAATCTCCGCGACCGCCTCGGCGCACGCGCCGTCCAGCGGCTGGTTCACCGCGATGATCCCGCCGAAGGGCGCCTGCCGGTCGGTCGCCAACGCCTTGTCCCACGCCTCGCGCAGCGACGCGCCTTGCCCCACGCCGCACGGGTTGGTGTGCTTGAGGATCGCCAGCGTCGGCGCATCGCCGCGGAACTCGGCGATCAACGCCGCCGCCGCGGTGAGGTCGAGAATGTTGTTGTAGGAAAGTTCCTTCCCGTGGAGCTGCTTGAAGTAGTCGGCGAACTTCCCGTAGAGCGCCGCCTGCTGGTGCGGATTTTCGCCGTAACGCAACGCCTGCGCACGCGGCGCGCGAATGTTCAATTCCGCCGGGAGCGCCTCGCTCACAGCGCCGCTGTAAGCCTTTCCAAGATGCGCCGCGATGGCCGCGTCGTACGCCGCCGTGCGCGCGTAAACTTTCACCGCGAGCTTCCGCCGCAGTTCCAGCGTGGTGTCACCGCTGGCTTTGATCTGCGCCGCCACCTCCGCGTAGTCCGCCGGATCGGTGACGACTGTGACGCTGTCGTGGTTCTTCGCCGCGCTGCGCAACATCGACGGCCCACCGATGTCGATGTTCTCAATCGCGTCGTGCAATGAGACATTGGGCTTCGCGACCGTCGCCTCAAACGGATAGAGGTTCACCACCACGAGATCGATCGGCGCGATGCCGTGCTCTTTCACGGTCGCCTCGTGCGCCGCATTCCCGCGCAAATAGAGCAGCCCACCGTGGACTTTCGGGTGCAGCGTCTTTACGCGCCCGTCGAGCATTTCGGGGAAACCCGTGTGCTCCGTGACGTCCTTGACCTC
Organism: Verrucomicrobiia bacterium; assembly: GCA_036522715.1. GTDB lineage: Bacteria > Verrucomicrobiota > Verrucomicrobiia > Limisphaerales > JACQFS01 > DATDFH01. The sequence goes on along the minus strand of DATDFH010000045.1, from coordinate 6,694 downwards.
GAGGCCCGCGTCGCGGATCGCCTTTGCCGTGCCACCGGTGGAGATGAGTTCCACGCCCGCCGCAGCGAGCGTCCTGGCGAAGTCGATGAGGCCGGTCTTGTCGGAAACGGAGAGCAGTGCGCGTTGGATTCGGGCCATAAAAACGGCGGCCAAAATCCCCGCCGCCCGCAAACGCGTCAATGCGCAAATGGCGCCGCGCCCGTCGCACCGGAGAAATCCAGACTTGCCAACCGCGTCGAGGATTGCGATCTATATCGCCCCGCGAAGTGCGCGGTTAGCTCAGTGGTAGAGCACTACATTGACACTGTAGGGGTCACAGGTTCGAACCCTGTATCGCGCACCATCTCCTTCCCTTCTTGCTCCTGCTCTTTCTCTTCCTCTTACTCTCCCCATGCCGTCACGACTGGCCAATCAATGGGTTCTCATCACCGGCGCCTCCAGTGGCATCGGTGAAGCCGCCGCGCGTGCGTTCGGTGCCGAGGGTTGCAACCTCCTCCTCGGCGCGCGCCGCGCGGACAAACTCCAGGCCGCCGCCGCCGCCGCGAAAAAATCCGGCGCCGCCTCAGCACACGTCCACGAACTCGACGTGGCCTCGACGCCGAGCGTGGAAGCGTTCGTGAAATGGGTTCTCACACTCACGCCGCGCGTCGATGTGCTCATCAACAACGCCGGCGGCGCGCACGGCCTCGACACGGTGGCCGAGGGCAAGGACGCCGACTGGGTGGCAATGGTCGAATCAAACCTGCTCGGTCTCCTGCGCGTGACGCGCGCGGTTTTGCCGCTGATGCTTCCGCACAAAGCCGGCACGATCTTGAGCATCGGCTCGATCGCCGGCCGGCAGTCGTATGAGGGCGGCTCCGTGTATTGCGCCGTGAAGGCCGCGGAACTTTCGATCACCAAGACGCTGCGGCTCGAATTGAACGGCACGGGCCTGCGTGTCGGCACCGTTGATCCCGGCGCGGTACACACGGAGTTTGCCTACACGCGCTACAAGGGCGACAACGCACGGGCGCTGAAAACGTACGAAGGTCTCACGCCACTGACCGGGGAGGACGTGGCCGAGGCGCTCGTGTGGGCCGCGAGCCGCCCGCCGCACGTGTGCATCGATGAAATCCTGATGATGTGCACCGACCAGGCGGCTGTTTACAAATTCTACCGGCGGACGGCGGGGAAGTGAAGAAGACGCCCGCGCCGTGGTTCGTGGAAAATTCCGCGTTGGAGCAGACCGTCGCAACCCTCAGGACCACGCAATCGCAACTGGTCCAGAGCGAGAAGCTTTCCTGCACCGGCGAGTTCATCGCGGGCGTCGCGCATGAGTTGAACGACCCGCTGACCTCGGTGATCGGCTTTTCGGAGTTGCTCCAGCAATCCAACGTCAACGAGCAGCACCGGAACTATCTGGGATTGATTGTCCAGAGCGTGCAGCGCTGCCACAAGATCGTCCAGAATCTCCTCAGCTTTGCCCGCCGCCACACGCCCGAGCGCCGGCGCGCCAGCCTCAACGCGCTCGTTCAGGAAGCCGCCGAGATCCTCCACTACCAGATGCATACCAGCAACATCGCGGTGGTCACGCGGCTCGACCCGCAGTTGTCGGAGGTGATGGCCGACCCGCACCAGCTTCAACAAGTCGTGCTCAGCCCCATCTACAACGCCCGCCAGACCATCGAGGCGCACCAGCGCAAGGGCACCGTGCAGGTCATCACGTTGCGCATCAACGGCGGCGTGCGCGTCGTCGTACAGGACGACGGGCCGGGCATCTCGGAAGAGACCTTGAGTAAAATTTTGACCCGTTCTTCACAACGAAGGGCGTCGGCAAGGGCACGGAGCTGGGCTTGAGCCTCTGCTGCGGCATCGTGAAGGAACACGGCGGCACCATCACAGCGACCAGCAAACCCGGCGAAGGCGCGTCGTTCACAATCGAAGAATTTCGCTCCGTGGTCAACCGCGGCGCCCACGAGGACTAACACTCTGGCAGCGAGTGTGCATTCGGTCGACAAGGTCACCCGCGGCAAATTCACGCTTCATGCGTCAAAACCGCGGGCTCTCCTTGCCAGCGCGCGGCGAAATCCCGCGCAACTCCACGCCGATTCACACTGGCATCCGCAGTGCTGATTTGTTCTGGAAAATCGTTTGACACCAGCACCAGCGCACCCTAAACATTCGCCGTCTAACCCAAATTTAATATGAACCTAAAATCCCGTCTCTTCCGAGCGTTCACCCTGATCGAACTTCTGGTGGTGATCGCGATCATCGCGATTCTAGCCAGCTTGCTCCTGCCCGCGCTCGCCAAGGCCAAGGCCAAGGCCCAGCGCATCAAGTGCGTCAGCAACCTCAAACAAGTCTCCCTCGGCCAGCGCTTGTGGGGCGGCGACCATGGCGAAAACTTCCCGGCGCAGCACTCGACCTCTGATGGTGGTGCGAAGAGGAACGCTGGTGACACCGCTCCTTTCCAAAATAACAATATTATGAAGACGTACGTGGACAACACCAGCGGCACACCGGTTTACAATGCCGATGCACTTTGGGAGATTCACTACGCGGCCCGCATCGAGGAGGAGAGCCCCAAGATTCTGGCGTGCCCGTCCGATGGCGCCTCCGGCAAGAACCCGCCGGCGCGGAATTTCGCTCTCAGCGGCGGGACGGCCAATTTCTTCCCCGGGGGAACCTCCACCTCAATGCCGAACGGAGGAAACACCAGATTGGGTTACGGCGCCGGCGCGCAAGCGGATGATGAACTTCCGAACTCCATTCTGGTATTCGACCGAAACCTTCAGTTTAACGGTGTCGGAAGCCTTTTCACGAACGCGACCATGAATTATCTCTATAATGGGGTCGCCGGTATGGCTTGGACAGCGAATGACGTTCACAAGGCCGTCGGCAATGTCGCGTTGAGTGACGGCAGCGTACAGCAGACCACAACCACCAGCGGGCAACAGTTGTTCGAAGCTGCCCGCCTGCAAACTGCCGGGTCAACTACAGCAACACCGTTCACTATCAGTGTCCCGTGAGCCGTTAAGACGGCGCGGTTCAAGCGGCACCCGGAAGGGTGCCGCTTTTTTTCTGCAAGCATCCGATCTCAAATGACGAATGGAGTGACGCCGCGATGGTCTTCGTCATTCGTCAGTTGAAGTAAACGCCCCCGCCGGGTTCCCCTCGCCGCGCGCTACCGTTTCGCGCGCAGTTCGTCGATCTGTTTCTGCACCGTCTCCGGCGCCGGCGAAATCGACTTGAGGAGTTCGAAGTAGCCGATGGCCTTGGCGAGATTGCCGGCGCGTTCCTCCAATCGGGCCAGCGAACCGAGCAACAAACGTCGCAGCGGCAGGTCGGGATCGACCGCACCGCGGTTTTTCTGGTCCCACTTGCGGAGGGCGAGTTCCCAGAGATTGCGCGCCCGTGCGTCATCGTGGCGGACTTCGGACGTCACACGGCCAAGTTCGAAGAGGATTTCGTAGCTGTCGGGATTTTCGCGCCAGCCTTCGCGGAGAAACTTCTCGGCCTCTTCAGGGCGTTTCAAATGGCTTCGCAACCAGTAGGCCGCGACCGTGTAGGTCTCGACGTTCTGGGGATCGAGCATCGCGGAGAGACGCAGCCACGGGAGGATTTCGCGCACGTCCCCGGACGCGGCTTCGCCGTCGTGATGTTCATGGCCCGGTTCGGCTGGCGCGGACTTGGCCTTGTTGCGGCAATGCTCGCAATGCTCCTCGTCATCGCCGAGGTGCGAGTGGGTAGTGACGTAAAAATTGCGGCCGAAGCGGTCGAGCCAGTCACGCGGCGGGCCGAGGAAACCCTGATCGGTGTCCTGCCCCGTGCCGGTGGCGGCCTGGGTACGCGTGGAGTTTGCGCCGCCGTGCAGTTGAGCGTGGTCGAAGATCGTCGGGTAATAGCCGCTGTGCATGTAAACGTCGGCCTTGACGAAGAGATGATTTGCAAAGAGCCGCCGACCTTCGCCCAGCAGCAAGGCGGCGACGCTGTCAGCACCGCGACGTGTGCCATCGGCAGGCAGGCCGGTGGGGACAAGTCTCGCGGCCAGCGTGAAGCAGCCGACCAGCAGCAGCACGAGCATGAGGCGCGGTGCATTCATGCTTCAATTTAGCATCTGTCGCCGGAAGACCAACCACGCGCCGAGCAGGAAGACGGCGACGTAAACGCCCGCATAAACCAGCGCGAGCAGGAACGGCCCGGCCGCGATCAGCGGGGCGCTGTGAACGACCATGTCGCGCACGTCGAACAATTCAAAATGCGGCAGGACGAAGTAAACGGCATAGACGATCGACTGGCCCGGCTCGGTCAACTGGAGCGCGACCTTGTTGAGGTGGCGGCCGAGCAGCAACATGCCGGCGGTGACGATCAAACAGATGGTGCCGTTGGAGGAGGGCGCCGCAAAGACCACCGAGCCGAGCAGCGTCATCGCGACCAGCATTCCGAGCATGAACCAGTGCAGTACCAGCGCCTGGGCGATTTGCAACCAGTTCAATTCGGGCGAGCGCGCCGCGCTGAGCACGCCGAAAAGAACGTAGAACACCACCAGGCACAGGCCGCACGCGAGCCAGCAACCCGTGAACTTGCCGGCGATCACGTCGGCGCGGGTGACCGGTTTGGCCAGCAGCGGAAAGATGGTGCGGCTTTCGCGTTCGGCGGGGAGCTGCCGCGCCGCGGTGCCGATGGCGATGACGAGCGAGGAGATCCAGATCAACGCCAGACAGATTTCCTTGATGTAGCGTGCGATGTTCTGCGTGTTGAAGAAATTCATCCCGCCCATCAGCACGGAAATCAGCGCGGTGAGGACAAAGAGAACGTAAAAATCCTTGCGCCGGTAAAGTTCCTTGATGACGACGCAGGCGAGCGGTCCGACGGCGTTCATATCAGTTGGTCGCCGGCTGATAGCCGATGATTTTCAGGAAGAGCTGTTCGAGGTTCATCTGGTGCTGCGCGATGAGATCGGAGACCCGGCCGGCGACCTGGAGTTTTCCCTGATTCAGAATTGCCACGCGGTCGCACACTGTTTCCACCTCGCCCAGTTCGTGGGAGGAGAAGAAGACCGTTTTGCCCTCGTTCTTGAGGCGCTGGATGATCTCGCGCACCTTCATGCGGCCGATGGGATCGAGACCGCTGGTCGGTTCGTCGAGGATCAATAGGTCGGGGTTGTTGATCAGCGCCTGGGCGAGGCCGACGCGCTGTTGCATGCCCTTCGAGTAGGTCTTGATGAGCCGATGCCGGGACGGCTCCAATTCGACGAGTTTCAGCACCGCATCAATCCGACGGTCGGCCTCGGCGCGCGGAATACGGAAAATCTTCCCGTAAAACCGAAGCAGTTCCTCCGCGGTGAGGAACTTGTAATAGTAGGTCAGTTCGGGCAGGTAGCCGATGCGCTGGCGGGCGATGGGTTCGCGGACATTGACGCCGAAGAGGAAGGCGTTGCCGGCGGTGGCGTTCACGAAGCCAAGCAACACGTTCATGGTGCTGGTCTTGCCGGCGCCGTTGGGGCCGAGGAAGCCGAAAACTTCGCCGGCCTGCACGTCCAGGCTCAGGCCATCGACCGCCCGTTTGACGGGCTGGCCGCGTTCCTTCGACCGGTATTCGACGATCAAACTTTCAATTTTTACCAATGGTTCCATGCACTTGCGCGTGCGGCGCGCGGATTCGGTCGCAACTTTTAGACCACCGCCACGTCAGAGGACAAGTTTTCTGTCAGTCTTCAAAACTTTCGGCCTCGAGTACGATCCCCCTAGCGCAAGCCCCCTGTGAGCGCCGCCGAACTGCATCACATGGTGACCTGTGGCAAGGCGCTGTGTTGGCAGTCCAATTCGGAAAAGGAAAAATGGCTTGGGGAGTAACTCCCCAAGCCATGTGATTGGCGGATTGTTACGCCGGATTACAGCGTGTGGCCGCTGACCGTGCACGAGGGGTTCACACCCACGTTGCCGATGGTGACCGTGCCGGCGGCGGGGCAGGACTGGGCGTTGGTCGTGCCGCCCTTGATGTAGGCGTCAATGTTCGCCGCCGTGACCGTGGCGTTGGTGCCGATCTTGTTCTCGAGCGCATACTGCTCCTTCGCGCCGTCGATCTGGCGAAGGTTGTTGATGCACGCGTTCTTCTGCGCCGTCTGGCGGGCCTTCACGAAGTTCGGGATCGCGATCGCGGCCAACAGACCGATGATCGCAACCACGATCATGATTTCCACGAGCGTGAAGCCCGCCTTCTTGGTGGTGTTGATTTTCATACTGGCTTTCGTTTCTGCTTCGTGGCGTGAACGAAGCCGAAGGCGGGTTTAACCATGATTACATTGGTCGTTCACTGATTGCCTTCGGCGACCACGGTCTTTCACGTGCTACCTAAGCAACAGGGATGCCACTGCATCTGTGCGAGAGGCGCCTGGATCCGCGCGTCCGACCCTCTTTCAAGATTTTGGACGGGTTCGCGGCCGGGCACAAGACTTCGGCACCTTCCTCGTCTGGCATGTCTCCTGACCGATCCCCTCCCGAAACAAAAATGGCTTGGAGCGTTCAGCCCCAAGCCATGTGATTGGCGGATTGTTACGCCGGATTACAGCGTGTGACCGCTGACCGAGCACGAGGGGTTCACACCCACGTTGCCGATGGTGACCGTGCCGCCGGCGGGGCAGGCCTGGGCGTTGGTCGTGCCGCCCTTGATGTAGGCGTCGATGTTCGCCGCCGTGACCGTGGCGTTGGTGCCG
>DATDFH010000044.1:0-5135 GCA_036522715.1 Verrucomicrobiia bacterium | reverse complement strand
CGCGCGCTCAGGCGCGGAAGGCGGGCGCGGCGCTGGCGCCGTTGAACCGGCGGTAGAGCCAGTCCTTCAGCCAGGCGCGCTTCATTTTCAGCTCGTCGATTTCCTGGTCCGTGGCGAAGTCGATCTCCTCTTCGATGCGGTAGATCTTGTCATCCACGGTGTGATACTCGTCGAACTGCTGGCGGAACTGGTCGTCGCAGGTCTTGAGGCGGTGGATGGTTTCACGGTGGTCCGGGAACTCACGAAGCAGAGGATGATGGAGGTCCATGTGCGCTTGTGCGTTTTGGATTTACTATGGGGCGAGCATTGCGCTGAACGACCGGAGGAAGCAAGCGGGGAATTGCGTTTGTTGAATTTCGACTCCCGCGCCGGCTCACTTCGCCTTCTCCAACGCGTCAAGCACGATGCCGGGCGTGAGCAATTCCGGCAGCACGAGCGGCGGCTTCGAGGCGTCGCGCGGATACACCATCACCAGCGGTACTCCAGCGCGATCAAACTTGCGCAACTCTTTCGTGATGTTGTCGGGTGTGAGCGTGTAGTCGCCCAGCAGCGCCACGGCATTGATTTCCTTCAGCTTCGCTTCCACGGATGAGATCTCGATGCTCGTCTTTTTGTTCGCCTGACAGGTCACGCACCAGTCCGCGGTGAAATCGACGAACACCGGCCGGCCCGCCGCGCGGGCCTCGGCCACGGCCTCGGGACTCCACGGCTTCCACGCAATGCCGCCTGGTCTTTGCTCGACGGAACCGAGCGCCCGCGCCTGCACCGGCTCGCGCCAGTGCAACTGCCGCTCCAGAATTCCGAAGTAGCCGATCACCAGCAGCACGAGCGCGATCGCGCGCGCGAAGCCCTGGCGTTTGCGACCCCGTTGGACGAACTCGCCCCACACCCACGCCGCCATCGCGAGCACGACGAGGAAGATGCCGAGCCAGAAAACTTTTTTACCGAAGTGCGCCGCGCCCACGCTGAACGCCAGCCACGCGGCCGTGGCAAGCATCGGAAAGCCCATGGCGATCTTGAACTTTTCCATCCACGCGCCGGGCTTGGGCAGGAATTTCATCCACGCCGGATTCCAACTGAGCAGCACGTACGGCAGCGCAAGCCCAAGGCCGACGGTGAGGAACATCAACACAACGATGATCGCCGGCTGCGAAAACGCGAAGCCCAGCGCCGCGCCGAGGAACGGCGCGGTGCACGGCGTGGCCAGCGCCGTCGCGAGCACGCCGTTGAAGAACGCGCCCGCCGCGCCCTCCTTCGACGCGAGCTCCGTGGCCGCGCCCATCGCGCCGCCGCCGAGGATGATTTCAAACACGCCGAAGAGATTCAGCGCGACGAGCGTCACGAGGACGGTCATCGCCACGACGAAGGTGGGATTACCAAATTGCATTCCCCAACTGGCGAGCTTGCCCGCCTGCTGCACCGCGATGACAACGGCGGCGAGGACGAGGAAGGAGCAGAGAACTCCGGCGGCGTAGATGAGGCCGTGCTGGCGGACTATGCCGGGGGATTGCTTGCTCTGCTGCACGAAGCCGAGCACTTTCAGCGCGATCACCGGCAGCACGCACGGCATCACGTTAAGTATCAAACCGCCGATCAGCGCGAAGAGCAGCATGACTGCGAGCGAGCGTTGGCCGCCGACCGCCGCCTGGCCGCTCACGCGCAATTTCACTTCCCACGCGAGCGGTGCCTTCGCCGAGTCTTCGGTGACAATTGCGACGCCCAAGATCTCGTCCGGCCACTTGTCGCCTGTCTTCTTCACTTCCTTGCGCAGTTGCACAGTGGGCACGCCTTGGCTCAAGACTGTCGTCGCGGCGCTCACTTCGAAGGCTTCAGCCTCGTAGGGGAAGAAATCCAATTTCGCCGCAGCAGGCGCGCCAGACCATTCGCTCACAAATGTGCGCGGCTCGGCGCTGGCGGGCGCGTCCCACCACGCCTTCGCAGCGAGCGGGCCGCCGGGCAGCGGCAAACGGCCACGAAATTTTTCAAGGAGCGGCGCGGCAGCGGACGGTTTCGTCTCGTTGCCAATGGTCAGCGTGACGCTCACATCCTGCTTGCCGGGCACGCAAAGCTCCTCGCATTCGAGCCAGTCAACGTTTGCTTTGAGTTCCTTTGGCCCGGGGGCGAGATCGGGCGCGAGTTTCAGCGGCACGAGCAGCACGACCTCATCGTGATAGACGAACGTGGTCACTGGCGTGGCGCCGCCAAGAGTGAGCTTCTCCGGCACGGGCCATTGGATTTCGCCGGCGCTGATGCCTGCGGGCAACTGCCACTTGATTCGCGTGGCCGAGCCGGAGTCGCCGCCGTAGCGCCAATAGGTGTGCCACTTGGGGTCCATCTTGAGATGGATGCCCGCCATGACAGTGTCGCCCGCGCGCGCAGTGTCGGCGGCGAGGACGAGCCGGGCCTTGGTGTGCGCGGCGAGCGCGGTCGGGCAAAGGAAAACGATCAACGGAACCAGCCACCAGAGCCGCGTCGAAAGGCGTCGCATGGCGGGAAGATGCACGAAGCGCTGCGATATTTGAAATTCTTTCGCGGGCCGGACATCGACGAAGCACTGGCCACGGGCTAAACTCCGGCCCATGCATTTCGTGGTCACAGCCGGGCCGACGTACGAATCGCTCGACGAGGTCCGGCGGCTCACCAATTTTTCGACGGGCAAGTTCGGCACGCAGCTTGCCAACTTCCTCGCCGCGCGCGGGCATCAGGTCACGTTGCTGCTCGGCTACTACGCGATCCATCACGAGCCGATCCATACACAGGCGACGGAGACTTACACCACGACTGACGATCTCGGCGCGCGGTTGCAACGGCTGGGGGCAGCGGGCGGGGTCGATGCGGTGTTCCACGCGGCAGCGGTGAGTGATTTCAAGTTCGGCAAGATCTGGGAGCGCACGGCGGGCGGCGAGTTGATCGAGGCGAAGGCGGGAAAGATTTCCACGCGATCGGGCACGTTGCTCGCGGAACTGGTGCCCACAGTCAAACTCATCGCGAACCTCCGTCAGTGGTATCCCAACGCGTGCCTCGTGGGTTGGAAGTATGAAGTCGATGGCGGACGCGCTGATGTGCTCGCGAAGGCGGAGCGGCAGATCGCCGAGTGCCGCACCAATGCGTGCGTGGCCAATGGGAAGGCTTACGGTCTGGGCTTCGGCCTCGTGCGCGGGGCGAGACACTGCGAACACATTCGTGAACCGCAGGAACTTTACGCGGCTTTGGAGAAATTGGCGGGTGGACGATGAGCCGCGTGACTAGATCCACAGTCGCTACTGCATGAGTTCAGGCCGGCCCACCGCTGGCGCGGGCGAAGGCGACCGAGTCCCGGTAGCGCTTGTCGTCGGCGCGGATGCGTGCGGCGAGCGTGCGAGCGATGGCCAGCAGGATGGGCGTGGCCAGAGCGGGGTGCTCCTGCGCGAGTTGACGAAATCCCTCGGTCTTCATCTTCAACAACACGGTGTCCTTGTTGGCGATCACATCGGCCGAACGCGGCGCATCGTCGAAGAACGACATTTCGCCAAACAGCTCGCCCGCGCCCAACGTGACCAGCGTGGATTCGCGGCCATTGATCATCAACCGCACGCGCACCTCGCCGTCCATGATGAGGAACATCGAATCGCCAGGATCACCCTGACGCACGACTTCCGTCCATTGCCGGATGGAACGCAGCTCCACGAAATTCGCAAGGGTTTCGAGTTGTTGATCGTTCAGTTCGGCGAAAATTTTCACACGGCGAAGCGAGCCGGGTTTGATTTGAAGCGCAGTGTCAGGGTGGGCCATCGGCGCTGAACCGCCGGCAGTCTTCTTGCGGAAGAAAAGTTGCAGTTCGGGCAGGTGGTCGGCCTTGTGCCAGGAATCGCTCGCCTCGGAATAAATCCACGTGGCGCCGGTGACGCGCTCGTCCTTCACCCAGCTCACGAGATCGGGCAACTCCACCGGGCCATAGACGACATCGTCCGCACCCCAGACCTTGTAGCCCGTGCCTTTTTCAACTGCCGCCATGACGCTCATATACTTAGCCGACGCATCGCCGAAAAGGATATTCGGCGCGCACACGGGATTCGACGCGTCGGCACCCGGGCGCGTTACATCTGCTCGGTGGTTTCGATGCCGAGCACGTCCAAGCCCTGCTTGAGCACGCGCGCGGTGACATCGCACAGCACGAGCCGCGACGCGCGCTCAGACTCCGCCGCCTTCAACACCGGGCACGCCTCGTAGAAGCGCGCAAAAAGACCGGCCAGCTCGTAGAGATAATTGCAGAGGAAGTTTGGCCGGCATTCCTCAGCGACCGCTTCGAGTACGAGGCCGAAGTTGAGCAGTTGCCTGGCGAGCGCGAGTTCCTCCGGTGCTCCAATTTGAAATTTGAAATTTGAGATTTCGAATTTGCCATCGCCCGCGCCCGCCTTGCGGAAGATCGAGCGAACGCGCGTGTAGGCGTATTGCAAATACGGCGCGGTGTTGCCCTGCAATGCCAGCGCCTTGTCCCAATGAAACACATAGTCCGTCTGACGGTTCGGCAGCAGATCCTGATATTTCACCGCGCCGAGGCCGACGATGCGCGCAATCTCGCGCTTCTCCGCCGCGCCGAGGTCGGGGTTCTTGTCCTCGACGACTTTGAGCGCGCGCTCCTCGGCCTCGTCGAGCAGGTCGGCGAGTTTGACCGTGTCACCGCTGCGGGTTTTGAACGGCTTGCCGTCTTCGCCGAGGATGCTGCCGAACCACACGTGCTCCAGCCGCACCTTCGCCTCCGGATGCCAACGGCGGAACGCGGCGAAAATCTGCCGGAAATGCAACTGCTGCCGGCCGTCAGTCACGTAAATGATCTCGTCCGGGTGCCACGTCTCCAAACGATACGCGAGCGTGGCGAGGTCGGTGGTGGCGTAGTTGAAGCCGCCGTCGCTCTTCTGGATGAGCGCGGGATTCGCGACCCATTCACCGTCGCGCTGCACGAGGAACGGATCGTCCTTCGGCGGCAGCGTGCCGTCGCTGAAAATGCCTTTGGCGCCTTCGCTTTCGCGGGCCAAACCCTTCGCGATGAGTTCATCAACCACAGATTGCAGACGCGGGTTGTAAAAACTTTCGCCGAGCGCGTGGTCGAACTTCACGCCGAGCCGGCCGTAGATTTCGTCGAATTGCTTTTGCGA
>DATDFH010000043.1:0-6235 GCA_036522715.1 Verrucomicrobiia bacterium | reverse complement strand
GTGCCGCCGCCGGCCGTCGTGAATGTTTTCTTCTGCTTTGCCGGCACGTCGCCGAGGGAGTATGCGAACCCGTTGATCGCGGCGGTGACATTCGTCAAGGCGCGCCCCAGGCGGTTGTCGATTTCCACTTCGTGACCACCTTGAATCGTTCGAACGCGCAAGCCCACCGGCGTCGGCGTTGTCCTGACCCAGTCATTCACGAACAACTGGCTCGTCCACACGGGCACCGGGATGTCGGCAGTGAAATGGTTTCCCTGACGCAGCACGCGGCCTTCGCCGGCGGCAAGCGCGGATACACCACCACCGAGAAGTTCGCCGCGAAACGTGCTGAACGCCCCCGCCGCATCGGCATGAAAACGATACGTGCGGTTCCCGCCAGAGTAGAGCGAGCCGAATGTGCGCCCGCGCAATTGCGCCGACGCGGCGTCGCGCGAGAGCACATCGACTAGATGCAGTTCGTTCCATTCCGTTTCGCCGGCGCGCAGTTTGAAGCCGATGAAATAGACCAGCAGCGACGCCGCTGCGACGAGGCACGGGAAGGTCACCCAGGTGAGCATCGGCCGCTTGAGCCGCCGGACCAGCCAGCGGTCGCCCGGCCCGATGGCGAGCAGGTAGCCGGTCAACAGCGCGATCAGCCAGCCCAGCGGCATCGTACGCGCCTGCCGGCTGTCGAGCACCGCGCCGAACGCGGCTTCGAGATTCGAGCCGTAGCTACGGTTCCAGTTGCGTCGCGTCCACAGATCCTCCGGCACGCGTGCGAGCTTCACCCAGAACCACGCGCGATGCCGCCACGAGAGAAACGGCTCGCGCTCGGCGTTGAACGCCAGCACGACGACCGAGCCGCGCTGCCGCCGCGCCTCGACGATCAGCGGCAGCCCGCCGGTGCTCAACGTCACCTCGCCGTCGGTTGGCGTGACCAGCGTGACGGGCAACTCCGCCGTATCGAACTGCGCGTCGGTCACGATCGCGGGCAGCGGCAGCGGCGTTGTGTCAGTGTTCGCGGCGGCGGAGCGGCGTTTGCTCTTGGGATTGATGCCAATGTTCGTGACAGCGTTCGTCACCGAGTCGATGGGTGCCGGCGCGCTGGCCGTCGAGGATTTATTCGGAAGCCACTCGTGAAATTCGCCGGCAGGCTTGATCGCGGTAACGCCCCCGACGGTGCACGGCAGCAGATCGCGCAACCATGGTGTCGCGTTCACGTCGGCGGCTTGCTCGACGTTGACGATGAGCCGCCCGCCGCCGCGGACCCACGCAAGTAACGCCGCCACCTGCGGCGCCTTCAGATCGGGCGCGCGCTCTGAGCTGAGATAAAGCGCGCTGAGACCTTCGAGCACAATTGGGTTGTCGGGAAATTGTTCCGGCTGGAGGCGCGCGACGACGGGCTGCGCATCGGGACGGTTTTGGTCCACAAATGGGAGCACTGGCAATCCTGCGGAAGTGCGGACCAGCGCCGCGACAAGGCGCGTTTCTCCTGCGACGCTGCGGCGCGGGCGGAGATTGGATTGTTCGGCGCGCGCACGTCCGCGCTGATCGAGGAGACGGAAGCTCCACATCGAAATCCCACCGGCGCAGCTGAAGAGCGGAATCGAGATGCGCTTGCGGGTGTTGGTGGGCAGTTCAACAGGAACGAGAATTTTCTGGCTGCTACGCCCGTAACCGGACGTGACCTCGATCATCGCGTTGAACGGCGGGCCGTCGTTGGACACCTCGCACGTCGCCGGGAACCAGCACGACTCCGGCACGCACCCATCGAAACCGAGGAAGACATCGAACTGCAACTCGGCGCGGGCGGCGAGGGCGCACAGGAGGAGCAGCAGTCCGAGAGCGGCGCGCAGACAACCGAGCCTTCGCGGAGTTGGGGCCGCGTCGCGTGTCCGTATTCCAAGCGATCCTGCGAGCATTGGCGCGATTCAGGTATAGGCGACGTTCACGAGCGAGGCAACTGCGGATTGAACACCGCCGCCATCCAATGGGTTCTTCAGCGACGGAAGGCTGGGTGCTTTTCGTTGCCGCCTGATTCGATGAAGGCCAGCAGGTCGAGGATTTCGTCGAGCGTCAGGCCGTTCAACAATCCCTCCGGCATCGGCGAAAGCTCCGAAGTCCGCCGTTCGCGAATGTCCGTCGTCCGCAGCGTCAGTGTCTGCGGTGAGAGCAGGTTGGGAAGAACCATGACTTTGTCACTATCCTCGATCTCCACGGTGCCGGTGACGGTGTCGCCGTCGCGCAGTTGAAATGTCGTCTGCCGGAACTTCTCGTCGATCGCCAGCGACGGCGCGAGGATGTGCTGGAGCAAGTCGCGCAGGCCGAAGCGGCTGGCCACCGACGTGAGGTCCGGGCCGAGGACGCCGCCTTCCGTGCCGACGCGATGGCAAGCGGCGCACTGGACCTTCGCAAAGGCCGCGCGGCCGTTTGCATAGGCGCGTCCACGCGCGGCTTTGTCGAGCGAGGGTAGCAACTCGTCAAAGGTCCAAGCCTTGACGAACAAAGCCGGCGTGATCGCGGGCGCGGTCGGCGGTGTTGCTTCGAGCAATGGACGCAAGGCGATGCGTTCGGCGGTTGTGAGCGCGCCGATGGCTTCGGCGCGGATGTTCTGAAGCGAGCGATAGTACTCGCGCGCGCCCTGCAACTTTTCGGCGCGCGCCAGTGCGATGAAGAACTCGCGGTGACGCTCGGCCGTCCATCCGGACTTCGCGGCGCGCAGGACGTAGAGGTAACGAAGCAATTCCTCCGAAGTCTCGGCGCGCGCAAGTAGCGGAAGTGTTTTCGCGGTCGTGTTAGTGGAGCCAAGGTAGCCGAGGAGTTCGCACAGTTCGTGGTTGAGCGGGAAGCTCGGAGCCGGGTAGAGCGGTTCAAGAGCTGCCAGCACAGCGGACGCGAAGGCAGGGGAGGGTAGCCCGTGTCGCGCGAAGCTCACAGAATACGCGCGCAAGGCGACCAGACGTAGTTCTTCCGAAGCGGCTTTCACGATCAGATCATTGAGTCGTTGCGCCAGCGCGGGCTGGTCGTCCTTCGTTCCAGCTCGGGCGAGCGCGAGCAGCGCGTGCAAGGCCGGCGTCGGTTCGGATTCCTTGAGGGTGCGCTCGCGCCACGAGACGACCGGTTGAAACTCCAGCGCGATACGCGCGGCGTAACGAATCCAGCGGTCGGCGTGTCCGAGTTGCGGCCAGATGGTTTCCAGATTCTCGCGCACTTGGGCGGGTTCGAGCGGATGATGGAGGGCTTCGAGTTTGTGACGCAACGCACGCAGTTCGGCGCAGCGCTTTTCCTCGGCGAGCTGCGTGGCGCTCATCGACGGCTCGGATTGCGCCGGGCCGGTGTAGCGGACGCGATACAGTCCTGACTGCGTCTGCCGCCCGCCGGTCGTGAAATACATCGCGCCGTCCGGGCCGAATGCGAGGTCGGTGACATTGAGAGGACGGCCGCTGACAAAGGTTTCGCTTGTGCCGGTGTAACTTGCGCCGCTCGGCTGGAGGTGAACGGCGATGATACGTCCGTACGCCCAATCGCAAATGAACAGCGCGCGGCGATAGCGCGGCGGAAACTGGCTGCGCGTTCCGAACTCGATGCCGGTGGGCGAGCCAACGCCGATGTCCACCGCCGCTGGCAGAGTATCGGCGCGGAAGACGGGCCACGTGCCGGTGCTGCGCCGCCAGCCGTATTCACCGCCGCTTACCAGGTGCAGGGCGCGCGTCGGGTGATACCACGGAGCGCCGATGTCGCGCTCGTTGTCGGCGTCGTAGGTGAAAATTTCGCCTTCCTCGTTAAAGGCGACGTCGAGCGGGTTGCGCAGACCGCCGCAGAGGAGCGTCCACTCGCGGCCGTCCGTGCCGGTCCGCAACAGGTGGCCGAGGGGCAGACGTTGAGTCTGTCTTGCCGGCGAATCATCCCACGCGGCGCCGAGCAACTGGTCGGGCGCGTAATGCTCGTGACGCGATTCGCCAACATGCGTGGTGAGTTCCACGTCGTCGCCGTGGATGAGATAGAGCTTTCCGTCGGGGCCGAGTTTCACGTGGTTGCGCCCGTGGCCCGTCCCGCCGCCGGTGTGAAGCAGTTCGGTGCTCTCGTCAAATCGCCCGTTGGCGTCGCGAGTGTGCAGGCGGAACAGACCGCGCGAGCCGTTTGCGACCGCGTAGAGGCTGTCCCGGGCGTAGAGCAATCCACGGCATTCGAGCAACGTGTCGTTGATCAATTCGACGTTGGTGACCGCCGGCGCTCCGAGTGTGAACCGGAGCAAGCCGCGCTTCTCCTTCGCGATGGTGATGCGTCCCTGCGGATCGAAGGCGAGCGCGATCCAGGAGTCCTCGCCCGGTTGCGCGGAGCGGAGCAGTTCGGCGGTGAATCCGGACGGCACGCTCAGCCCAGTCGCAGGCGTGGCGGTGTTCGCCGCGCGGGCGAGCTGCCAACTGTTGTAGGCATCAAACGCTCGTGAGGGATCAAACGGGTCCTCCGTCCGCTTCGCGCTGGTGAGGCCGAGACTGCGCACCGGATTCCAGTCCGCCTTGCCGTCCGGCGAACTGCGCCACGAGGTATCCGAGACAATCCAGTGGATTCGTCCGCCCAGCGTCGAGAGTTCCAACACCACGCCGATCGCGGGCAACGATGCGGGGCTGCTGGGGCGGACAGTAAGTTCATTGCGACCTTCGCCCAGGCGGCTCGTGACATCGAAAGCGGCGGCCCGCTCCCGACCGGACGATTCGCCGATGCGCGCGCCATTCAGATCGACCTGTGCCGTGCCCTCCGCGGCCACGAGCAGAATGGCCTTCAGCATCCCCGGCACATTGGTGAAGTCCTTGCGAAAGTTGAACGTGTCGCTCGGCGCCATCGCGGCCGGTTGTATCCACTCCGGCCGGGGCAGGTTGTTCGTTTCGGTGAACGCCCGCGCCGTGTGTCCGCTGAAGCAGTGCAGCAACGCCACCATCAACGCCGCCGCCGGGTGCCGATGGAAAATCATGGAGCGAAGACTAACGACCCGGCGGAATTTTCCAACTCCCGGCGTAAATGATCCGAGGTCAGCCGCACTTCGTTGCCCCGACCGCAACGGCGGCGATCAGTGTTCTTGCACCGCGATTTGCTGGAGGGCCTCGTCGTGGCCGGAAGAGATGGCGGCGTGGATCTTCTTCTTGGCGATGGTCAGCGTGCCCACGGGCATGGGGCGCATGGGATGGAAGATGCGCACACGCACGCCGGGGGGCGGACTTTTCAGCAGGTCCAGCGAAGCGTTGTAGATCACGTGTTGCTTCGCCGACCACGCACGCGCCACGGCGGGGAATTTCGGAAAGGCGAGCCAGCCAAGAAAGCGCGGCGTCGATCTGAGGCGGAAGCTGGTGTTGTGAGTGAGCACGACGGTGATATCCGTCGCGCCGTCGTGCAAGGCGCGCTGGATGGGGATCGGATCGGACACGCCGCCGTCGGCGAACGGCCGGCCATCGACATAATCAAATCCGCGGGTGGCCAGCGGCATCGAGGCCGAGGCGCGCAGCGCGGCAAACACGCGCTCATCGCGGGCGTGGAAATAAACCGGCCCGCCGGTCTCGCAATCGGTCAGCACGATGTGAAAGCGCGTGGGCGCATTGCGCAGGGCCTCCACCGAAAGGGGGACGCGCTGCTTGAAGACGTAATCGACGAGGTAGGCGAGGTCGATGATCGGTTTGCGGCGGAGAAAGTTCGTCTTGCGCACGACCTGCGAGGTGTGTTCGCGCCAGATGGTGAGGCCGGGTTCCAACATTCCCGCGACAAAGTAAGCCGCCGAGCACGCGCCCGAAGACGCGGCGTACACAAGATCGTATTGGGTCTGACCGCGCTCGTGGAGGAAGGCCAGCACACCCGCCGCCCAGGCGCCGCGCATGGCGCCACCTTCGACGATCAATGCGCTCTTACGAGGGGTTTCCGCCTCTCCGTCTCTCGACGCCTGCGGCGTCATCTTTTCCCTTTCACTCATGTTCGGCTTCGTCAGCCCGAGAGCGTGTCCGGCTCTCTGCGCGCAACGTAGTCGATCTCCGTCAGAACAAAAGGTGGTTAGGTACCCCAATTTGTGCTGCAGCCAAATTCGTTCGCACGGCTGCGAGACTGCGGTGGTCTCGCCCTCCCCGCGGGAATGCGGCCCACGCTCCCATCCGATTGAAAGCGGCTACGGCGTGAGCGCGCCCACCGCCCGATAAAACATCTTCTGACCAGCGACACCGTTCGTGCGGGCCAACGCGCCTTCGAGGGCTTGGGTGAATCCGCCCGGCTCGTT
>DATDFH010000042.1:0-20664 GCA_036522715.1 Verrucomicrobiia bacterium | reverse complement strand
GATCTGGTCTTCGAGAAACGCCGCCTCCAATCGCCCGGTGAATTCCTGTAGCGTGGTCTTCGATTCGCGGACGCGTTTGATGATCTTGTCCTCCACGTCCGTGATGTTCATGACGTGGTTGACCTCGTAACCGCGGAACGCGAGATAGCGCCGCACCAGATCGGCGAAGACGAACGTGCGCCAGTTGCCGATGTGCGCGAAGTCGTACACCGTCGGCCCGCAGCAATACATGCCGACCTTCTTCCCGGCCGGATCGAGCGGGACAAACTCCTCCACCGAACGGGAGAGCGTGTTGAAGAACTTCACAGCCATGTCAATGCGCGCGAAGGGTAATGGCGCACTTCCCAAAGAAAAGGCGAATCTCGGATCACGCGAGAACGCGTTGCCGTTCTTCGCGATGCAATTCACGCCACGTTCCCGGCGGCAGTTCGCCCAACCGGAATCCGCCGATGCGCACGCGCAGCAAGCGCAGCGTCGGATGGCCGATGGCGGCGGTCATGCGGCGCACCTGGCGATTTTTGCCTTCGATGAGTTCGAGGCCGATCCAGCAGTCCGACACGTTCTTGCGGAAACGGATCGGCGGCTCGCGCGGCGGAACCTGCGGCTGAGGATCGAGCAGCCACGCGCGGCAAGGGAGCGTCTTGCGGCCTTGAATGGTCACGCCGCTCGCGAGTTGTGCCAACGCTTCCGCAGTCGGGATGCGCTCGACCTGCGACCAATACTCCCGCTCGTGCGCGTGGCGCGGGTGTAGCAGGCGTTCGTTCAACTCCGCCTCGTCGCTCAACAGTAGCAACCCCTCGCTGTCCGCATCGAGCCGGCCGATGGGATAGACCCGTGGTGGGAAACCAAAATCGGCGAGCGTCCGGCTGGACGAACCTTCCTCCAGCGTGAATTGCGATAGCACGCCATAGGGCTTGTTGAAGGCGATCAACATGCGTTAGTGCCCCGGCCGCACTGCGACTGCCGACACTTGCGCGACGCGCGCGGTGGAACCAGATTTCATCGTGGCGAGCCTCGGTTGGAGACCGGAGCCGGGCGAGAAAATATATTTTTGCTTGGACCGTATTTGTCCCACCGCCCCTGCCAGAATAGGAGCAGAAATTATGAAGAACATGACCAAGACATCGCGAGAACAGATGGAACTGGGATTCGCGCAGGGGGGCGCGCGTCGTCGGGGCGAACGCCGTCGGCGCGGTCTTCCGCGGGCGCGCTGGTGGTTCACCCAGATGCGCCGGGCCGTCGATGAAGCCGGCGCGTGGCACACCGACTTGCCGTCCCGGGCGGAGCAGACGCAACTGCGCCTCGCCGGCCGGAACTGAACTTTCCCACAACAACCAAGGAGCTGGCGCCGGGGCGGCCTTACACGCCCCGGCGCCGGGCGCACTGCGGCAACGGATCTGATTCGAGACTTGGCATTGACCGCGCTGGCTTTCTACATTCGCCCCGTGATCGGGTTCCTGCGATTGGTCGGGGTGTTCAACGCCGCCATCTGGTTCGGTGGCGTGGTCTTCCTCACGCTGTTCGGCGCTCCGGCTTTCTTTTCGCCGGAGATGCTGAACATCTTCGGCGGCGAAAGTCACCCCTACGCGCGTGCGTGGGCTGGCAAGGCGGTGCAAGTCCTCTTTGACCGTTATCTGCTGATGCAGCAGATCTGCGCCGGCATCGCGATGGCGCACCTGCTCGCCGAGTGGCTCTACACCGGGCGGCGTCCCCGGCGAATGATCGGCTGGCTGCTGGGCGGGTTGCTCGCGGTCGCGCTCCTTGGTGGCTGGTGGCTCCAGCCCAAGTTGAGCATGCTGCACGTCACGCGATACGGCGTGCGCTCCTCGCCCGAGCAACGCGCCGAGGCGGCGCGGAGTTTCAAGTTCTGGCACGGCGTCTCGCAAGTCGTGAACCTGTTCGTGCTGGCCGGTGTGGGCATTTATTTCTGGAGCGCGGTGAACCCGCCGGAGGATCTTCGTTTCGTTGGTGCGAAACAACCTTACCGGAGTTAGCAACTGTCAGTTGACATCGCGCGGGTTGGGGGAAACTTGAGGCAGGTCCGGGATCCGTTTAAGGGCTGGACCTCTGAATATGATCTCGAACGAACGCCCATCACCCCGCGGCTACCGCCCCTACGGGCAGTCGCATTCCCACACGCACCCGCAACACTCGCATTCGTCGCACTACGCACCGAAGCCGCACGTCGCGGAGGACACGCTCAAATCGGACCAGGTCCAGATTGAGCGCAAGACCTTCGTCTTCACGCTGAAGGAAAATCCCCGCGGGCGCTTCCTGCGCATCACCGAGGACGTCAACGGACGGCGCGACACCATCATCATTCCGGCCACCGGGCTGGGCGACTTCAAGCGCCTGCTCGAAAACATGGTCGAGGAGTCTGACAAAGTGCCCGTCAAGGCAACGACGGAGTAAAAACTCACTCCACCGCCGCGGCAGCGCGGGCGCGCCGCGGTTTGACGAGGGGTGCGTCGCTCCACAAATCCTCCAGTCCATACTTCTCCCGCACGTCGCCGCGCATGACGTGCACGATCACGTCGAAGAAATCCAGCACCACCCACGCGCCGCCCATGTCGCCCTCGACGGCGCTGGGGCGCAGATGATGCTCGGACTTCAGCGTTTCGGTGACCTCGCTGACGATGGCGCGCAGATGCGGCTCGCTCGTCCCGGTGGCGACCACGAAATAATCCGTGACCGAGGAGAGCTTGCGCATGTCGAGGATGACGATGTCTTCCGCCTTCTTGTTGTCCGCGAGTTCGCGGCAGAGCAACGCGAGTTTTTTCGAATCCATTATTGTCAGGGGAGAGTTAACCACGGATCGACGCGGATGAACACGGATTTTTGGTAATAGTACAATTTGGAACTCAAGAAATCAGGAATGGGACGAAAAGCAGTTCTTTTCGTGAGTTCCTGAGTTCCAAATTCTCAAACTGCACCTTTACCGGGTTCTTGAAACGAGCCTCCCTATGGTCCCGCTCCGGAGGAGTTGCGCAGGCGGTAAAACTTGCTCGTGACCGCGTCAGCGTCGGTGATGACGAAGCGGATGCCGACCAGCGCGGGTGGCGAAGTCCAGTTGGTCCACGCCGCCGCGTCGAGGTTGGTCCTTGATTGCAAGACGAAGTTCGTGCTCACCGCGGGCCACGAGACGACGGTGCTCACGTTGCTGCGCGCCACGTCGAGTTGCGGCGGCACAATCGCGCGGTCGGGACGGAACGTGAAGAAGTTCGCCCCCGGCGCCGCGCCGGATGCGACGAAGTTGCTGATGAAACTACCGTTCGTGCCGTTGAAGACGGCGATCTTGCCGTTGTTGAGGCTCGCGACGTAGAGCCGCCCGTCGGGACCGAACTCCAGTCCCACGGGCAGCGAGAGGCCGCCGCTGCCGTTCGTCACGAAGTCGCCCAGATACGCGCCGGTCGGGTCGAAACGCGCGATCTTGTTGCTGTTGCCGCTGACGACGTAGAGATTGCCGTCCGGGCCGAAGCGGCAGCCGAACGGTTGCGAGAGTCCGCCCGTGCCATTGGTGATGAAGGCGCCGAGCCACGCGCCGTTCGTTCCGTTGAAGCGCTGCACCGAATTCCCGAAGCGGCTCACGGTGTAGAGATTTCCATCCGGCCCGAACGCGATTCCCGACGGGCCGGTCAACCCGCCGCTGCCGTTCGTCACGAATACATCGACGAACGCCCCTGTCGCGCCGTCGTAGCGCAGCACCTGGCTGCTCTGCTGGCTGCCGACGTAGAGGCGTCCGTCGGTGTGGAAAACCAGATCGACCGGGTAATTCAGCCCGCCGCTGTTGCTCACGACGAACACGCCGAGGAACGCGCCATTCGTGCCGTCAAACTTGAGCACCTCATCCGTCCCCGCGCTGGCGACGTAGAGATGATTGTCCGGCCCGAACACCGGCTGATGCGGTTGGAACAGCCCGCCCGTGCCGTTGGCGATGAACGTGCCCAGCGCGGCGCCGTTGGTCTGGTTGAAGCGGCGCACCTCGTTGCCGCCGAAGCTGCTGACGAGCAGCTCGGCCCGCCCGGACATCGCACCCAGCCACAGCCAACCGGCGACCAGCGCGATGCGAGTGGGTGCCCGTGTCATGCGAGAAGCTTGCTCCGCGAACCATAGCGCCGGTTGGGACGTTGGCGAATAGATTCCCCGAAGTGTGAACACTCGCCGCATCAGAGGCAGTCCTCCGGGACGATTCCGCTGGCCACCCACCCTCCGTTGTGCTTTCCTCGCAGCAGTCACCACCTTTTCTGGCCCCGGTCTGAGGACCACCAATCCTGGCGACTTCAGATTCGTTTCGGTTCGAAAACACATCACCTAACAGACCATCGGAAAACCCAACTTCGCCCCGTGCACAGATTCACCGCAAGGCTTCGTCCGCAGAAACAACAAAAACCAAAAACTCAGAAAGGCATAACCGTATGAAGACTGCACTCAAACATTCACTCGCCCTCGCCGTGGTGGCTCTCACTGCGTGGGGCGTGCTCACCGCCCTGGCGGAGAAGCGGGAGCAGAAGACCGTGCGCACGGAATTCAACATCACCGTCCCGAACGCCGACCCGGTGTACGACAGCGCGGGCAATCCGGCGACGGCGCCGAACACGCCGCTCTTCTCAAACGCGGCGGGCGTCTGCGATCACCTCTTCCCGCTGATCGCGCCGGATGGACATCACATCACTCTCGGCGAGTGGAAAGCGGCCAGCGGAATCGCCCAGATCAAATGCGGCGACAAGGGCTCGCACGTGGTGCTTCGCCTGTCGGGGTTGGTCCCCAATGGCGTTTACACCGTGTGGCTGGCGACCTTCCAGTCGCCCGGGCTGACGCCGGACTTTGCCAATCTCATCGGCCTCGGCGCGCTCGGTGCGCCCGATGGCAGCCAGAATATCGTGGTGGCCTCCGCCAACGGCGATGCGACGCTCTCGGTCGTCCATCCAGCCGGTGATCTCTCGCTCTTCGGCAGCACGGGTTGTCTGTCGGATGAGTTTGAAGTTCTCCTGTGGCTGCCGTTGCACGTCAACGGCCAGACCTACGGCCCCGAGCCGGGCAATGAATGCAATCTGGGCTTCCAGGGCGCGTTCAGTTTCAAGTAAGCAGCCTGGGCCACTGGAAAGGCGAACGTGCGCGTTCAGGCGTGCGTTCACCGGCGGTGAAACCGGAGGAACGTGCGCCTCACGCCGCACGCGCGGCGACGGCGTCGCTCCACGGACCGGTGCCGTATGCGTTGACGGCCGCCACCCGGAACCAGTACTGCGCTCCCGGCTTAAGCCCTTTCACCACGTATTTGGCCCTGGACACAAGTGTCAGCTGACGCCAGCCCGTGTTGCCGCTGGGGTCCGTGGTCATCTGGACAATGTAGGAGTACCGCGTGTGCAGACTCTTCCACCGAAAGATCACCGTCCCCTCCAACTCGCCCGGCGTGGCGCGTGCGCGCGTGGGTTTGGGCATCAGACCCTTGGGCGATTTCTCCGCCACCACATCCACGCCCGCGCGCAGCATCTCGGTCGCGTCGCCGTTGGAACGGGACTCCACCCCGCCGACCAGGCTGCGCGAGGCCACGCGCAACTTTTTCATCAACGCATTGCGCTCCGACACCTTCGCCTTGGCCAACCTGCGCAGCGATTGCACTTCCGCCTCCGCCGCGAGGGCCGCGTCGAGCAGCGCCCGCGCCCGCGCGCAGCCCGACAGCGACGGCCCCATGCCCGGATGCTTCTCCACGCCCTCGACCGCGCGCCGGATGAGCTGCAACTGCACCGGCACGGGCTTGTTCTTCAACGTCAGTTTGGCCCGCCTTCGCTGTTTCATGGTCGTCCAATCGGCTTCGCCGGCGCTTTGCGTGTTCCCACCGGCCAGGTCAGACTGCGAAACTCGATTTCGCTGACGGGCCGCGGCGTGCGACGTTCAACTTCCCAGAAACCGTGATTGAAACCAACTGAAATCATATCGGGAAAGCCATTTTCCCCACTTGCGGGATGGAAACACCGATCGGCAACGCCCGCGGAGCAGCCGGCTCGTGTGAAATAATGTCGGGAAATTCATTTTACCGACATGCCCACTGGAAAGGGTGGCTTTCGGATGTGAAGTCTCAATCGACTCCTGCGAATTGGATGTTGGTAAAATCAGTTTCCCGACATTAGTTCAGGCTGGGTTGATCACCGGACGCCAGAACCACGTCGCAAAACTCCGTGGAGATGTCGGGAAAAGTGATTTCCCCATAGTAGTTCCAGGAGGGCAGATTGCACCTTCCCGGCCGGCAGCCATCACGCGGCAACTGATGAATGCCGATGCAGCATCAGCGATGACCGCCGGCGTTTCGACAGCCGCAACCCGGCGGTCCGCCGGACGCATCCGCCGCTGTTCGCCGCAAAAGAACGCGGGGGCGCAACGCATCTCGGAGGAATGAGCTGCGCGAGTCTCCATTCGTTCGATCGCTGAGCAAACTTGCGCGGCAATTACTTTGCTCCCCACGCAAACGTGTCCACCTTGATCTTGGCGTAGTTCGCATCGAGGGCGGGCTGGAGCAGAAGCAGCGCGGCGATGCGGCGGGCGATGTGCGTCACTTCGCGCGCCTCGTCGGGCGTGAGCGGGCGGCCCAGCAACTCCAGCTCGCGATAGCTGAGCCACTTCTTGAGCACCTGATAACCGCCCAGCGTGAAGTCCCACACCGGCGCGGGGATGTGCTGCCAGCAGGTCGTATCGTTGAGGTAAACGTCGCACCACTCGAACCACGTCGAAGGCGACGCGGGATCGGGGTCGGCGCGCGTGACGATGATCTTGCCCTTGCCGGGCATGGTCACGCCGTTCTGCCCCGCGTGGCCCCAGCCGGCAGTGACGGAGAGATTGAGCGCGTCCTTCTTGCGCTGAGTCAGCACCGCGATCTTCACCAGCTCGGGCCGGACCTTGCCGGCGTCCACGCCGACGACGGGCGTCTTGGTGTCGAGCAAAGCGGCGACGTGCTCGCCCAGTTTGCTGGAAGCCAGCAACGCG
The DNA here is from genome assembly GCA_036522715.1 of Verrucomicrobiia bacterium. Taxonomy (GTDB): domain Bacteria; phylum Verrucomicrobiota; class Verrucomicrobiia; order Limisphaerales; family JACQFS01; genus DATDFH01. Next base: position 13,686 of record DATDFH010000042.1, on the reverse strand, counting down.
GCTTTCGAGTTTGGAAGTGGAACGCGCGGCCAATCTTGCCGGATGCCGTCCCCGTTCTCCGCGAGATACGCGGGCGAATAGCCAACGGCCAGCGCGTGCATCCAGAGCAACGCCGCCGTGTTCTCGTCCGCGTCGGGATTCTTGACACCGAGCTTGGCGAGATACTCGCGCGCGGCGGTGGAAAGATTGGCCGTGGTCTTGGTTCCCCCGCCGCCGTATTCCGGCGTGGCTTCGTGAAGGATGCTGGCGAACTCACCGTTTCCGTCGTCCTTTTTCTTCGCAATCTCGGCCTGGACAGGACGAAGGCGGATTGGAATTGCAACCGCATTGGGACGGAGAAGGTGATAGTCCGGCAGAGCCGAAGTCATGGACATGCAAAACTGCTCATGCGGACGTTCGGCAGCCATGCGTGTGATGAACATCTTGTTGCCTTTCCAAACTTGGGCCGCCAGAGCCGGCCTAGGCTCATTCCACAGCGGGCGTTTGTTGCTGTGGTAGGCCCAACGAACGTCGAAGGGATACAGAGCGTATCTAACGATCTGCTTCGCGTGAAAGGATTCGGTGGTCAGGAGTTTAGCCCGAGCGTCCTTGGCGTTGAACCGACCTGCATCAATAGTTGGTCCGAATCCACCGCTTGCGATCTCCTTCCAATCAGCATTGGGATCAAAGTATCGAAGCATCCTCGCTTCCAGTGTTTGTTTCTCAAATGCCATGAGCGACCCTCTGCGCATCTCTTGGAGCCCGCTGATCGGATCGTGAGCGCAAAATTCCACGGCTGCTGGCCAACTCAGATAGTTTGCGCCCACGTTCGAGACCCGGAAGGAGAAGCGGTTGTTCTCTTGAGGTGCGGCCTTCCCGTATTGCTTGTTAAGCGCTTTGACTTTGGCCGCTTTGAGAAGTTCCTCACGCTTGTTCACGCCCCAGAACTGACGGAACAGAACTCGGGGCTTCGCGCTCCGCTTCGGCTTGCGGGCCATCAAACCGACCGTCGTGCCCACTCGGATGCCTTCGCGGTTGTATTCGGTCGAAAAAACGGAGGGGTCGGGCTTGCCATCGGGAGTGAGCTTGCCAGTCTCGCGGCTGTCCCCGTTGAGGCAGTCAAACCAAAGCGAATCGAACTCCTTCAAGAAACGCTGGCGCATCACGACGAACGAAGGGTCGCCCAAGTAGGAGAAGTTGGAGATGAAGCAGACGATGCCGCGCCCGGTCTTCTCCGCAATGCGTCGCTCCGCGAGCCGGAAGAAGCGCACGTAGAGGTCATCAAGGTTGAACTTCTTGATGCCCCACTCCTTCACCAATCCCTCCTTGTAAGGCTCGACCAGACCTTGTTCCTCCTCCGGGCTGATGCCCGCGAAGGCGTTGTAAGGCGGGTTGCCGAGAATCACGAGAATAGGCTTCTCCTGCTTCACCTTGCCGGCGCCTTTCCGCTCGGCTTCCAACTCCGGCCAGTTGGCGAGCTTTGGATTGTCACCGGCGAAATCCCAGCCTGTGAGCGCGTTGGTCAGGAAGATGCCAGCGCGTTCGGCCTTCTTGTCATCGAGTGGCACGCCAAGATTCTGAAGCAGCAATCCCATTTGAAGATGCGCCACGACGAAAGGCGCGGGCATGATTTCAAAACCGAACACACGCTCTTGCGCGGCGCGCTTGAGCTCGAGCAGAGCAAGCGAGTCCTCGCCCTTTTCCTCGCGTTGCGTTTGCTCGATACGCCGGAGAACCTCGACGAGGTACGCACCCGTGCCGCAGCAAGGGTCGAGCACGAACACGCGCGGGTCGGCGAGTCCATCGGGGATGTCGAGTTCCTCGCGCAGCACGGTGTCCACGCGCGCGACCATGTATTGCACGATCTCGGGCGGCGTGTACCAGACGCCCAGCTCTTTGCGCAGCGCGGGATCGAACGCCTCCAGGAACGGCTCGTAGAAATACTGGACGGCGTGAGTTTCGACGAACTTCTCGAAGAAGACGGCGCGCTCGACGCGGTTGAGCGCGGCGGCGGTCCAGTCGAGCACCTCCACCAACCCGAGCGGACCGAGTTGAGTGGGAGTGGCCACCTGATCAAACAGCGCCTTGATCATGGGCACATGGAGCGTCCACGCGGCGGCACGCCAGTCGAAGGCGTCGGCGCGCGCGGGCTTTTCCTTGTGCCAGAGCACCCACGCGGAGAAGACGCCGTAGAAGAGCGTCTGGACGAGTGTGGAGCGGAAGAAGTGTTCGCCCTTCTCGGCCTCGAACTTCATCCCCAGCGCTTCTTCGAGCGCGGTGCGGACGGCGGTGAGCGCGGGCAGATCGCCGGCGGCCTCGACGCGGGCGCGGGCGTCGCGCGCGTAGCTGGCGAGAAAGAAGGCCACGTCGCGCGGGTTGTTGAGCGGCGCGTTGTGAAGCATCACGCGCTTGAGGTATTCGAGGAAACGCTCGCCAAGTTCGGTCGCGGCCTTGCGTGGGTGCGCGGCGGTGGCCCAGAAGGCGGCTTCGTTGTCGGCGAGAGCAAAGGCTTCGAGGCGGACGGGCGCGCCGTTGGCACCGCGCTTGAGCAGGAGGAAGGCGCGGTAGTTCGTCAGGAGCACGAGGCCGTAGTGCTTGACGTAGTCCTGCACTTGCTTCGTGTTGGCGAGGTCGTCGAGTTCTTCGTTGGTCGCCTTGACTTCAATCGCGCCGCGCGCGGGAGGAGCAGCCTCGAATGCGGAATCGTCGGGCACGCCCTTGAGTTGGTCGGGCGTGAACAGGCCGCCATCGGGAATGCCCGCGCCGCTGTTCCGGGGATGGATGATGCACTTGACCTTCGGCCTGAGCATGTGGCCGACGGCGTTGAGCAGATTCGCAAGCGCCGGGTAGCCGGAGGTTTCCCTGGTCGCCGCGCCGGAAGCGCGCAGCGTGGCCAGTTCTTCGAGATACGTCTCCAGCGGATGCACGCCGGGGTTGTAGCGGAGAGCGGCGGAGGTTGTCACGGACGGAGATTGGGGACTCGCATCGCTCGTCCCTCCGCCGCGAAAATTTCTGCTCGCGTTCGGCGGCGGTTTCTCCCAGCCTGACCGCCCACAAACCATTCGATTATGCGCATCGGCATCAACACGTTCCTCTTCACCTCCCCCTTCACCACCGAAAGCACCCGGCTGTTCCCCATGTTCAAGAAGTGGGGTTTCGAGACGGTCGAGATTCCGGTCGAGGCGCCCGAGCACATTGATCCCGCGAAGGTGCGCGACGCGGCGAAGAAGAACGGGCTGGCCATCGGCTCGGTCTGCGCGTGCATGGGGCCGGGGCGCGATTTCCGCGGCACGCCCGCCGAACAGCGCACGGCGATGAAGTATTGCAAGAAGCTCGTGGACCAGGCCGCCGTCATGAAGTGTCCGCGCATCATCGGGCCGATCTACTCGGTCGTCGGCAAGGCGGACGCGGTGGAGCCGAAGCAGCAGCGGGTGGAGTTCAAGCTGGTGGTGAAGAACCTCAAAGAACTGGCCAAATACGCCGCGGAGAAAAACGTGAAGCTCTGCATCGAGCCGCTGAACCGCTTCGAGACGGACTTCCTCAACACCTGCGACAAGGGCCTCAAGCTGCTCAAGGCCGTCAATGCGAAGAACGTGAAGCTGCACCTCGACACGTTCCACATGAACATCGAAGAGAAGGACCAGGCCAAAGCGATCAAGAAGGCCGGCAAGGCGCTGGGCCATTTCCACGCCTGCGGCAGTGACCGTGGCACGCCGGGTGGCGACCACATCGATTGGAAGCACATCGTCCGCGCGCTGAACAAGATTGGCTACAAGGGCGACGTGGTGATTGAGAGCTTCACGACCGACGTGAAGGTCATCGCGCGCGCCGCGGCGATCTGGCGCAAGATCGAGCCGAACCGCGACGACATCGCGGTGAAGGGCATCCGGTTTTTGAAGCGGGTGTTGAAGTGAGCCGCGCGGTGGGTGAGGATTGAGCCATGCAAACGGTTCCTGTCGAAATTGAAAACGGCGTGCTTCGCCTGCCGAAGTCATATACGCCGCCGGTAGCGGGAAAGCTCGCGGTGCTTTTGCTTGAGCCGGACGAACTGACCTCGCTGGCCGAAGCGGGCGGAGCGTTCGATTTCCTACGTGAGGAACCGGAACTGTATTCCGACGCCGACCTGAAGCGTCCGAACCCGCAATTCGGCCAGCGTCCGAAATGAGCTTTGCTCCGGGCGAGATCGTGCTGGCGGCATTCCCGTTCACCAATCTCGCGGGCATCAAGCGGCGTCCGTGTGTGGTGGTCGGGCTTGGCGACGACGGAAATGAGTTCATCGTCGCCTTCGTTACATCGAACACGGCTCGTGTCGGGCTGCCTTCGGCCGTGCCGGTCGAACCAGCGCACCGCGAGTGGAAGGCGACCGGTTTGAAGGCCGCCTCGATCGTTCGCCCGGACAAGTTGGTGACGCTGCATACGAGCATCATCAGCGGTGCAATTGGCGGTTTGCCGGATGACCTGATGGCGCAAATCCGTTTAAAGTTGAAAGCTGTTTTCCAAATTCCATGAAGCGCAAACCTTTACCAGGAGATCGACCATGACCTCGTTGAAGCCTCTCGTGCAGCCCGCTGGCGGCGGCAAGAAAGTCAACGTCCTCGTCAACGTGATCCGCATCGTCGTCCACAGCCGGGACACGGGCGGGACGTTCTCGGTGGTCGAAACCAACGACGGCGCCCAGGAAGGTCCGCCGCCGCACATCCACCATCGCGAAGACGAGACGCTCCACGTGCTCGAAGGCGAATACGAATTCAACGTGGGCGGCAAAACACACCGCGTCGGCAAGGGCGCGACGGTGGTCGGCCCGCGAGATGTGGCGCACGCCTACAAGTGTGTGAGCGCGGGCGGCGGCCGGATGCTGGTGTTCTTCTCGCCCGGTGGTTTCGAGCGATTCTTCGAGGAAGTGGACGCATTGGGGCCACCGGAGAAGCAGGAGATTCCGCGCGTAATGGAACTTGGACTCAAGTACGGGCTGGAGTTTCTGCCGCCGCCGGCTTAAAGCGGACTGGTTTCGACACACGTTCTCACGCCATGAAAACATTCAGCACTGTCGCGGCGTCGTTCACGCTCGCGTTCGCCGTTCTCGCCGCCGGCGATGAAGCCGGGTTTAAGCCGCTGTTCAACGGCAAGAACCTTGATGGCTGGGAGGGCAATCCCAAGCTCTGGTCCGTGCAGGACGGCGCGATTACCGGCAAGACCGGCGAGGACGCGGAGACGAAGATCAAACACAACACCTTCCTCGTGTGGAAGGGCGACGTGGGCGACTTCGAGTTGCGGCTGCAATACCGCATTGTGGCGAACAACACCGTGGGCTTCGCGAACTCGGGCATTCAGTACCGCAGCAAGGTGGTTCAACATGGCGACTTCGGCCCCATCGTCGGTGGTTACCAGGCGGACTTCGAGGCGGCCAAGACCTACAGCGGCATTCTCTACGAAGAGCGCGGTCGCGGCATTCTGGCCAAGCGCGGCGAGAAGGTGGTGGTGAAACCGGGCGACGGAAAAAAGCCGAAGATCGAAGTCGTCGGCTCGCTCGGCAAGTCGGAGGACATCCAGGCGAAGATCAAGAAGGAGGATTGGAACGATTATGTGGTAATCGCCAAGGGCAACCACCTCCAGCATTTCATCAACGGCCAGCAGACCGTCGATGTGGTCGATGAGGACGAGGCGAATGGCACGAAGTCCGGCGTGCTGGCGTTGCAGATTCACGTTGGCCAGCCGATGACCGTGCAGTTCCGCAACATCCGGCTGAAGGAATTGCGCGTGGCGAAAACGGATTTGGAGAAGATGCAAGGCGACTGGCGGCCGGTGGAAATTGTCGCGAACGGCGAACGGCTTGACGATGATGCGCTGGCGCCCATCAAACTCCACATCAGCGGCAATGACTATACCGTCCAGACCAAGGACGGAGAGGACGGCGGCTCGTTTCAGTTGGACGAGACACAAACGCCCGGCCGGATCGATGTCGTCACGAAGAAGGGCGACCAGGTGCCGGCGATCTACGAGTTCCCCGCCGACGGATCGATGCGCGTGTGCTACGCGCTGGGTGGCGGCTTGCGGCCGGTCGAGTTCAAGTCGCATTCCGACACGGGGCACGTCTTCGCGGTGTATCGGCACGAACCGTGAGCTGGTCGCTTCGGTTGAAGCGCCGTCGGCCGCGCGCAGTCTGATTCCTGACCTGACATGAAAAAACTTTTGCTCCTGCTCGCCTTCGCCTCCGCCGGCTTCACCGCCTCCGCCGCCGACAAGAAAATCATTTTCATCGCCGGCCGGCCAAGCCACGGCCCGCTCGCGCACGAGCACCGCGCCGGCTGCCTGTTGCTCGCCAAGTGCCTGCAAGGCTTCCCCGGCATCGTCACCGAGGTCCACACCAACGGATGGGTCCAGAATGAAAGCGCGCTCGACGGCGTGGCGGCCGTGGTGATTTACAGCGACGGCGGCGGCGGGCATCCTTTGCTCAAGGACGACAAGCTCCAGCGCATCGGTGCGCTGATGGAGAAGGGCGTGGGCCTTGCGTGTCTGCATTACGCGACCGAGCCGACGCCGGAGAAAGGTCAGAAGGAGTTTCTCGAATGGCTCGGCGGCGCGTTCGAGCCGAACTGGTCGGTGAACCCGCACTGGGACGCGGACTTCACGGTGCTGCCGAAGCATCCAATCACGCGCGGCGTGGCGCGGTTCAAGACGAATGACGAGTGGTATTTCCACCTGCGCTGGGCGGAGGGCATGAAAGGCGTGACGCCGATCCTCAGCGCCATCGCGGGGCCTGACACGATGAGCCGGCCCGATGGTCATCACAGCGGTAATCCAGCCGTGCGGAAATCCGTCGCGAACAAGGAACCGCAAACCGTCGCATGGGCGATGGAGCGTGCCGACGGTGGGCGCGGTTTCGGCTTCACCGGCGGGCACAATCATCTCGGCTGGAAAGACGAGAACCAGCGTCGCCTCGTGCTCAACGCGATCCTCTGGGTCGCGAAGGTTGAAGTGCCGAACGGCGGCGTCCAGTCGGCGGTCAGCGAAGCCGACCTGATGGCCAACCTTGACCCAAAACAGGCGCTGAAGCCCAAGGCCGCCCCGGCGAAGAAGGCCGAGGCAAAGTAGGACCACCCCAACATTCTGTGGTGGCAGCGTCCGGGCACCCATCAAATGGTGCATCTTGACGCTTGACGCCATTCTTGACGCTTGTTAGGAACGCGCCCGTGTTCCGGCACTCTCCAGGTTCTCCCAGACTCGGAAGACTCGGTTCGCACAGCGGCGCGACTGCTCTTCGCTCTGCTTGCAGTGGTTGGTCATAGACGCATTGCGATGAAATCTTTGATTCGGGCGGCGGTCGGTTTTCTTGTCACGATACTGGTTTGGTTATTGCCGGGCGCACGCGCCGCCGCGCCCATGCCAGGTGACCCTACAACGCAATGGATTGCCATTCCCTACCCGACCAACATCGTTTCCGACTTCATCACCGACCAGCAAACCGGCACCGAGGAATCCGACATCGTCGGCACCAACGGTCTGCCCGCCCTCTATACGCGCTACTTTGGCGCCACCACACCCACCAACGGCACGATCGGCTTCCGCGTCCGACTCGGAAAGGACGCGAGCCCGGCCGGATTCAAGGCGGTATTCCACGTCGGCATCGTTCCCACCAACGGCAACGCGATGAAGCTGCTGGTCTCGGTGGATAACAGCGGCGCCGCCTCGAACATCAGGATGTTCAACCCGGGTGCCAGCGCCAACACCTCCCCTTCCACGACCAGCATTGATGCGGCCAATCCACTGTTCACTTACGCAGAGGCGGCGACCAATTACAACTGGTCGATCATGACTGCGGCGCTGGATCCCGCTGTGACCAATGTCCCCGCGCCGGTGCCCAACCCTTACAACATTGACGGCGCGGCGGGTGGGACGAATGAGACGGATTACTTCCTGAGCTTCTTCGTGCCGTTCAAGGACGTGGTGGCCGGCCTGGCGAGCAATGGCGTGACCGGAGTGACCGCCAACACCGCATTTCGCTACGTGTTCATCACCGCCTCGCAACCCAACTCGATCAACCAGGACATCAACGGCGTCAACGGTTCGGGTGATCCGCCTTACACCAACATCGTCAACCTGCCCATTTCGCCGAACCAACCGCCCGTGGTCGTGGATGATTTTGCGACCACCTTGGAGAACAAACCGGTCACGATTTCCGTGCTGATCAACGACTACGATCCCAACTTCGATGCCCTCACCATCACCAACGCGACGACCACCAACGGCAGCGTCGCCATCGTCGGTACGAACCTCCTGTTCACCCCCGTCGGTGGTTTCATCGGCACGGCCTTCATCGCTTACACCATCAGTGATGTGGGTGGACTCACCGCCAGCGGGACAGTGACGGTAACGGTCAGCCCGCGCGATCCCGACTTGCCGGGGCCGGGGACCAACATCGTCACCATTCCGGCGGGCTCGCTCGTCATCCCGATGGACAATACGAACCAGAGCATCATCGCGCCCTTCAACCTCAAGGCCTACGGCTTGGTGAACCGCCTGTTGCAGAACAACATTCCGATCAAGTGGGCCATCCGCGCGGGCAAAGGGAAGGACGAGGCGGATTTCTCCGCCAACGCGTTCCGGATCGCGCCCTCGGTCACGACGGCTTCGAACCTGTTTTTTGCGGGCGGCCCGTTCATCATTCACAAGGATTACACCAACCTCGCCCGCCCGATCATCACCGCCTTCAGCAACAACGTGGCGGTTTACCAACTGACCGCCGACACCGACGTGGACATCCGCCATGAAATCGCATTCCACCCCAACATTGCCATCAACACGGTCAATGCCAGCATCCATACGGACCTGCTCGATTTCGCCGGCATCACCAACTACACCGCCATTGCGGATGCCAGCCTGCTGTACAACTCCTGCTTCACCATCTTCATGGAGCCGCACAACAACAACACCAACGGCGTCGCTTCGGTCAAGAATTTCGTCCTGAACGGGGGCAATTTTCTGGCGGAATGCCTCGCGGTCGAGACCTACGAAAACGCAGGCGCTGGCCATTTCCAAAGCACGAGCAACATCGTGACCGACAACATCGGCAACGCACTCGTCTATCCAAACCCGGACCTGGCCTACAGCCAGTTTATTGGCATCGTGGATCCCGCTCCCGGCGGCTCGCATCAGGATTGGACCTTGGGCGGCGGATCGTTCATCAACAACGGCCACATCCACCTGGACAACACCAACGGCGGCAGTGTGCCGCCACCTCACCATGCCGCGACCTCCTCGAAACATGCCAGCGGACGCGGTGGCATGGTTTTCTACCTCGGCGGTCATGACTATGGCGCTGGCGGCAATGACATAACCACGATCAACGGCCAGCGCATGATTCTCAACGCGCTGTTTATTCCTTCAACCCGGCCATCCTGCGGCTTTGACTTTGTGGCAGATTTGGCCGTCTCGAAAAGCGCCGCGGCGAGCGTGGTGGCAGGCTCCAATTTGACTTACGCGATCACGGTCACGAACTCGGGTCCGGCCACGGCTTCAAACGTGGTGGTGTCCGACGTGTTGCCGGCGGGCGCAACCTTCGTGAGCGCGACGGGTGGCGGGACGAACAGCGGCGGCACGGTGACCTGGCCTGCGATCGCCGCCCTGGCCAACGGCGGATCGACGAACTACACCCTCATCGTGAGCGCACCAGCCGGCGGAATCCTGAGCAACGTGGCGAGCGTGACCGCGACGACCATTGACTCGACGCTGACGAACAACACCACCCCGCCGGTCATCACCAGCGTGACGCCCTCGGCAGATGTGAAAGTGGTGAAGACCGGCTCGGCCAGTGTGGTGGCGGGACAGAATCTGAGCTACACCATCATTGTGACCAACAGCGGCCCGTCCACCGCCTCGAACGTGGTGGCGAGTGACGTGTTGCCGGCGGGGGCGACCTTTGTCAGCGCGAGCGACGGCGGCACCAACAATGCCGGCACAGTGATGTGGCCGGCGATCACCGCTTTGGCCAACGGCGACTCCATCAGCTACACGCTGACAGTGAGCGCGCCCGCCAGCGGGAGTCTGACCAACACGGCCACCGCGAGCAGTCCGACCAGTGATCCCAACCCGACGAACAACACCTCGCCACCCGTCACCGCCAGTGTAACTCCAGCGGCGGATCTGCAAGTCTTCAAGAGCGGTGCCACGAATGTCATCGCCGGCCAGAACCTGACCTACACCATCACCGTGACCAACAACGGCCCGTCGGCCGCTGCCAGCGTTGTGGTGAGCGACCCGTTGCCGCCGGGCGTGAGCTTCGTGAGCGCTTCGGGCGGCGGCAGCAACAACGCCGGCACCGTGATGTGGCCGGCCATCGCGAGTTTGGCCAATGGCGGTTCGGCGAATTACACGCTGACGGTCAACACATTGGTCAAGGGTCCGCTGACTAACGTGGCCGGCGTGACCAGCCCGACCGGCGACCCGAATCCGACCAACAACACCAGCCCGCCGGTGACCACCGCGGTGGCAAACCGTGCGCCGGTGGCCAACAACCAAGGCGTCAGCACGCCGGAAGACATGCCCGCGGCGATCACGCTCACCGGAAGCGACGCCGACGGCGATCCTTTCACTTTCGCGATAGTGGACGCACCGTCCAACGGTGTGATCACTGGATTCAACCCGACCAATGGCACCTTGACCTATACTCCGGCGACCAACTACAGCGGCGGCGACAGCTTTACCTTCCGCGTCAACGATGGAACCACGAACTCGGTTCTGGCGACGGTGACCCTCACCATCACGGCGAGGAATGACGCGCCCGTTGCGTTCAGCCAGAACCTCACCAACGCCGAGGACACCGCCCTGTCTGTCCTCCTCACCGGTTTCGATGTGGACGGCCCCGCGACCAACTTCACCGTGATAAGCATCCCGACGAATGGCAGCCTCCGCGTGGTCGATACCAACAGTGTTGTTTTGTTGGTCGTGACCAACAACACCAGCCTCGGCTCCACCAACGGCCTGAGTTACCTTCCGAACACCAACTTCGTCGGCGCGGATAGCTTCACCTTCATCGTGGACGATGGTGCGCTCACGTCAGCGGTGGCGACGGTCAGCCTCACCCTCACGAACGTCAACGAGGCGCCCACGAACTTTACGTTGAGCAACGCCAGCGTGCCGGAGAACCAGCCCGGCGGCACGACGGTCGGCACGTTCGGTGGCGTCGCCGATCCGGATTTCAGTGACACGCACACATTCAGCCTTGTAGCGGGCACCGGTTCGACTGGCAACGCGTCGTTCACCATCGTCAGCAACACGCTCCAGACGGCGGCAATCTTCGACTACGAGGCGCAGACCAACTACAGCATCCGTGTCCGCGTCACCGACGCTGGCGGGTTGTTTGTCGAAAAGATCTTCACCGTCACTGTGACCGACGTGAACGAGCAGCCCGTGCTTTCCATTGCGATTCCTGATCGCACCGGGACCTACGGCTCGCCGTTCAGCTACACGTTCCCGACAAACACCTTCACCGATCCCGATGCGGGCCAGACGTTGAGCTATGTCGCGACCAACTTGCCGCCGGGTGTCACGTTCAATGCCGCCACGCGCACTTTCAACGGCACGCCAACTGCCGCCGGCACCTTCACGGTCTCGATCACCGCGACGGACACTGGCGTGCCCGGCCTCAGCGCTGGGGACAGTTTCGACATCGTCGTCGGCAAAGCCGGGTTGACCCTCGTAGCGAACAATCTCAGCCGCGCGTATGGCGAAACAAACCCGCCGCTGACCTACATCGTGAGCGGCTTTGTGCTTGGGGACACGACCAACGTCTTGAGCGGCGCGCCCGCGTTGAGCACGACGGCCACGCCATCAAGTCCTGCGGGCACCTATCCGATCACCATCACGGCGGGCACGCTGTCGGCGGCGAATTACAGTTTCACATTCGTCAATGGCAACCTCACCGTCGGTCTGACCCCGCCGACGGTCACGTGGACGCCCGCCAGCCCCATCGTTTATGGCACACCGCTGACGACCAACCAGTTGAACGCCACGGCATCGGTGCCCGGCACCTTCGATTACACGCCGCCCGCCGGCACTGTGCGCAACGTCGGCACCGCCCCGTTGACGGTGGTTTTCGCGCCGACGGATACGAACAATTATTCCAGTGTCATGGCGAGTGCCTCGCTGACGGTTCTACCGGCTGCGCTGAGTGTGAACGCAGACAACCTCACGCGTGTCTTCGGCCAAACCAACGCCCCCCTGACCTACACCCTGACGGGCTTCGTGAATGGCGACACGACAAACGTCCTGCACGGCGGCGCCTCTTTGGCCACGCCCGCCACGACAGCGAGTTCGGTAGGCACTTATCCGATCAACTTCATCATCAGCACACTCTCGGCGACGAACTACATCTTCAACTTCGTCGCCGGCTCGCTCACTGTAACGGTGGCGACGCCGACGATCACGTGGGCTCCCAACGGCCCGATTGTGTATGGCACTCCGCTGACAACCAACCAATTGAACGCCACCTCCCCGGTGCCTGGCATCTTCGATTACACTCCGCCCGCCGGCACGGTGCGCAACGTTGGCACCGCCCCACTGACCGTCGTCTTCACGCCGACTGACACGACCAACTACACCAACGTCTCGGCGAGCGCCCCGCTGACGGTTCTGCCGGCCACACTGAATGCCGCTGCCGACAACCTCACCCGCGTCTTCGGCGCGACCAACCCGCCGCTGACGTACACCCTGACGGGTTTTGTGAATGGCGACACGACGAACGTCCTGCACGGGGGCGCCTCCCTGAGCACGGCTGCCACGCCGGCCAGTTCGGTGGGAACCTATCCAATCAACTTCATCATCAGCACCTTGTCGGCGACCAACTACGTCTTCAGTTTTTCCAGCGGCTCACTCACCGTGACGGCGGCCACGCCGACGATTACGTGGGTTCCCGACGGCCCGATTGTCTATGGCACTCCGCTGACGACCAACCAGTTGAACGCCACCGCGCCGGTGCCGGGCACGTTCATTTACACGCCGCCTCTGGGCACCGTGCCGAACTCGGGCTCAAACCTGTTGATGGTCCTGTTCGTGCCGACGGACACCAACAATTACACGACGGCGACGTTGAGCGTGCCGCTGTTTGTCACGCCCGCCACGCTGACCTTGGCCGCCGAGGACAAGACCGCTGTTTTCGGCGCGGCCATTCCGTCATTGAGTTACGCTGTGACCGGATTCGTAAACAGCGAGACCACCAACGTGTTAAGCGGCGCGCCCTCGCTGAGCACGGCCGCGACGCCGGGCAGTTCGATCGGCACGTATCCCATCACGATCACTGCCGGCACACTGGCCGCCGCGAACTACGTCTTCAGTCTAGCGAACGGCGTGCTCACGATCACGCCCGCCACACCGCCGCTCACTTGGTCACCCGACGGCCCGATCATTTACGGAATGCCGCTGACCACGAACCAGTTGAACGCCACTTCGCCGGTGCCGGGCACGTTCTTTTACGCGCCGCCGCCGGGCAACGTGCCCAATGCCGGCACCAACCTGCTGACGGTCGTCTTCATTCCGAGCGACACGAACAACTACTTCACGGTCACCTCGACCGTGCCGCTGACCGTCCTCCAGGCCATCCTGACTGCGCGTGCGGATGACAAGATGGTGGCGGCTGGCGCGCCGATCCCGCCGCTGACGATCTCCTACACCGGCTTCGCCAGCGGCGAGGATGCCAGTGTGCTCGACGTTCCG